>NZ_JCAKNE010000005.1:0-148864 GCF_059515965.1 Propioniciclava sp. LT432
GTAGGTGGTGGTTTGGACTGGGGTGTTGTCGCTGGAACTGCGGGTGAGGAGCCGGTAAGGGCCGTACGCGTTGAGTTGGCAACTGGTGGCGCCCCCACTAGTCGCACAAATCTTGGTTCCATTGGCGGCATAGACGTCGACGTAGCCGCGGCCCGTGGCATCAACACTGGACAAGCGGATGTACTCGCCGAGGTTGGCGGTGAACTGATGACAGGTGATCTCCCCGCCGGTCGGGAGGGAAGCGACCAGTCCGGGTGCGGTCCAACTGGTGTCGATAACGCTCGAACAACCGGTCGACCCGTTCACGTCGAACAGGCCAAAAGTGTACGTGTTGGGGTAGCCGGCCGGGTCACCGCTGTACACGAACCGGTAAGTGTGGTTCGCCTTGAGCGTGAGCTCCAGCGGAGAACTGGACACCCACGAACTGGTGACAGCCACGCCACCGGCGTCATACACGTCCACGTAGTGGCTCCAAGAAGAGTTCACCCTGTTGGTGCGCAACAGGTACTGGCCGTAAGCACCAGTGGTCACGGTGAAGCACTCGCTGTCACCCTCACGCGTGCCAGCACCAGGCAACGCCTTACCCCATTCAGCCAACGGCACCGCCGCACATTCAGCGGCTGCAGTGATGTTGTTCAAGTAGGTGGTGGTTTGGACTGGGGTGTTGTCGCTGGAACTGCGGGTGAGGAGCCGGTAAGGGCCGTACGCGTTGAGTTGGCAACTGGTGGCGCCCCCACTAGTCGCACAAATCTTGGTTCCATTGGCGGCATAGACGTCGACGTAGCCGCGGCCCGTGGCATCAACACTGGACAAGCGGATGTACTCGCCGAGGTTGGCGGTGAACTGATGACAGGTGATCTCCCCGCCGGTCGGGAGGGAAGCGACCAGTCCGGGTGCGGTCCAACTGGTGTCGATAACGCTCGAACAACCGGTCGACCCGTTCACGTCGAACAGGCCAAAAGTGTACGTGTTGGGGTAGCCGGCCGGGTCACCGCTGTACACGAACCGGTAAGTGTGGTTCGCCTTGAGCGTGAGCTCCAGCGGAGAACTGGACACCCACGAACTGGTGACAGCCACGCCACCGGCGTCATACACGTCCACGTAGTGGCTCCAAGAAGAGTTCACCCTGTTGGTGCGCAACAGGTACTGGCCGTAAGCACCAGTGGTCACGGTGAAGCACTCGCTGTCACCCTCACGCGTGCCAGCACCAGGCAACGCCTTACCCCATTCAGCCAACGGCACCGCCGCACACGGGTCCTCGGCGGCTGCTGCCGCGTCTGCCGCCGGGGGCATCTCCGACTCTGGTGCGGCAGAAGGATCGGCGCGGGATTCTTCTGGGAGAGCTACGGACGGGGAAGGTGTCGTGTCCGGAAGCGCCGCAGGGGCAGCGGGTAGTTCCTCCACGACCTCCACTTGGGGGCTGGGCGCGGTCGGCTCGGGGGTGGAAACAACTGTCGGAACGGGGTCAGCGGACACCCCTTCCACCGCCACGCTCGGCGCGGCTGAAGAGAGGGCGAGGAGGCAGGCCGTCAGGCCAACTACGAATCCACGGGTGATACGAGCAATTCTCATGTCAGTGCCCTCTGCGAGGTGGTGGTTCCGGTGGGCACTGGGGGGCCGGTCCTCTACAGCGAGGACGGTGGGCGCGAGCGCCTCCCCAGCGAACCCACGGCGAGCCTAATGCGTGGGCCAGCGACTCGGGGCCGGTTCCGAATGAACTGCGAGATCAGATCAGCCTCGATTCCGCCGGCGCTGACTCGTAGGTACCTGTTTCTTTCGGGATTTCGGGGGGCGAGCCGCGCTGCCGGGTGGAGCCACATGCAAAGCTTTGGTGACCCGCGGGCGGTGCACCCTACGGTGCCCAACCCGAGTATGCGGCCTTCACCTCGGCGACCCCGGCGTTCGATGATGCCGTTTACGAGATGCTCACCGTCACTCACGGACGTGGTCACCGCCCTGGGTCCGCGCACCTACGTGCGGGGACTCCGTTGGATCGTGCGAAACGACGCTAGTGTGGAGCGGGGAACAGCGTTCGAGCGGTCACGACGGGAAGGGACGCGCATGTACGCCAGCAGCAACCGAAGCGTCCTCGCCGATCGACGTGCCCTGCACTCCTGTCAGAGCCTGGTCGCCGCCGTGGCGGCCGGAGTTGATCGATGAGGACGCTGTGAGCCAGTCGGTGCAGGACCAGTCCCGGCGGCACGGCCGCCTGCGCGTGGCCGTGCTGGCCGACATTGGGCAACCCGTCTACCACGTGGGTGATGAGGCGATCGGGCACGCAGCGTTCGAGGAGTTGACGCGGCGCGGCGTGGACGTGGTCCTGCTCAGCCGCGATGTCGAGCACACACGACGCCACTTCGGTGACGTCGACGCGGCCCCCACGCTCCCGTTTCCGTGGCCGCCGGCAGAGCGCGAGCGATTCCTGTCCACCGTAGCGGCCGCAGCGCGGGACCGGTCCGCGGCGTCCACGCCCGCCGTCTCCGCGCTCATTGAGACCATTCGGGGCGTCGACGCCGTGCTCATCGCCGGTGGCGGCAACCTGAACTCCATCTACGGCTGGCTGCTGCACGAGCGCGCCGCGACGGCGCAGGTGGCCCGCACCCTTGGCAAGCCTGTCGCGCTGAGCGGGCAAACACTCGGCCCGGCGCTGACGCTCCACGATCGCGGCGTTCTCTCCGAGCTCCTGACGTCTTGCGCCCTTGTCTCCCTACGGGAGCGGCACTCGGTCCAGCTCGCCCGCGAACTTGCGCCCGACCACCCGGCCATCCTGGGGGGGCTGGACGACGCAGCCGGCTGGCGACGTGACAGCCGGCCCCCCGGGGGCGCAACGTCACCCCGGGTGGTTGCCACCTTCAGCCCCAGCACAGGTCGCCTTGGGCACGAGGAAGCGGTCTACCTCCTCGCTGCGCTGCTGGACAACGTCGTCCATCGCTTCGGGGCGGACGTGGAGTTGGTCCCGCACATGGGCCGTCCCGACGGCGAAGACGTCGACGTGGCATTCCACCGATCCATCGCCGACTTGTCGACGTCGGGCCGCGTCCGGGCGCTTCCGCTGGGGTCCGCGGACGAGGCCGCGGACGCAGTGCTGGGCGCTGCGATGGTCATCACCAGCCGCTACCACCCGGCCGTGTTCGCCTGCTCACGGGCGGTGCCCACCTTCGCTCTTGTGCCCGACCACTACACCGACATCCGGGTGGACGGCGCCATGGCCAACCACGGGCTGGGCGGCTGGACGGTGCCGATGGAGGCACTCCGGCAAGGGCAGGCCGTCGCAGCCCTGGGCGCCGCGTGGGACGCCCGCCATCGGGTGCAGGCGCATCTTGTCAACCATGCGGACGCCCTCTACGCCAGCCACGCGCGCCGTTGGGATGCCTTGGTAGGGGCGCTGTCCGGTGATGCCGTGTCGCCCGGGCCGCTCGCCTTCCCGCCACCCCTCACGCCGCCGCCAGCAGTCGCATCCGCCCGGCACGAGTACCTCGCTGACCTTCGCGCTGAAGGAGAGGGCATGGTCGCCTGGCTAGAGGAGCAGCGTGAGGGATCCTACGCGGCGGCGTCCGCACGCTAACGCGCGCGACGATTCAGTTCCGCTTGACGGCGTTCCTCAGCGCCCAGTACTTGCGACGCGCCATGGCGGTGAATCCGACCTCAGTGACCTTCTCCTCCAAGTGGTCCAGACGCCGATCGAAGTGATTCAGGCGCCGCTCGACGGGGTCCGCACGCCGCTCCAAGTGGTCAAGTCGGCCTTCGATCGTGTCGAGGCGCCGATGCAGATGGTCGAACTCTCCCTGGAGGTAGCGGGTCAGGTAGAGCAGTTCCCCCAACCCATGGGTTTCGACATAACTCTTGAGCTCCTGATTGCGAACCAGAAGGTCGGCACGATCGTGCGCGGCGGCACCGACGAATACGCTGTTGCCCAGCGCCCCCTCCTGCGCGGGACGTTGATGCCAGAAGGCCAGCTTCCTGTCGATGAGACCGATATTCGACGCACGCGCCAGCCGCAGGTGGAACTCCCAGTCTCCGACCACCGGCAGGTCTTCCCGGTAGGGCCCCACAGACTCGTGGACCCCGCGGCGGTACAGAAGCGAGATGGGGACGAACCGGTTCGTCCGCAGCAGGTCGAACAGGGTGATGGCGGGCAGGTCGGGCCAGAACGACTCCCGACGTAACTCCACCACCCGGTCTCCGCGGATCTCCTCGAACACGATGTCGGTCCGCACGGTCACGGCGACGTCGTCCGGGTGAGCGTCCAGATGCTCGACCGTGGCTTCCAGAAACCGCGGGTCCCACGTGTCGTCATCGTCGTGGATGCACACGAACTCGCTCGACGAGGCGGCCAAGCCAGCGTTGGAGGCCGACTCCATGCCCGTCGACTCGGTCCGATGGAGCACGTCGATCCGCGACCGCGCGTCCTCGTCCAGAGCCGCGACCAGTCGGTCCACCGTCTCCGGATCACCCACGTCGTTGACGACGACCATGCGCCAGTCTGTGAAGGTCTGCCTCACCACATCGGCCAGTGCACGACGCAACAGCAGCGGCCGGTCCTTCGTCCGCACAATGACACTGACCTTGGCCCACTGAATCACGCGCCCACCCTAGTCCGACGGTCGGGTCCGGCGCCCGCGAACTGGAATGTCCGCCCGGATGTCATCGCGGCGGGAGCGACTCCGCTCGTTGTGCCGCATCTGCGGCGTCTTCCGGACGGCCTTGCAGTCGGAACAGTTGGGCTACGTTGCGCCACGGTTCGGACGCGGACGGACGCAACTCGGCCGCCCGCCGGAAGGCTCCCTCGGCCGCCGCGTAGTCCCCCTTCCCGGCCAAGGCGATTCCGGACTTCAGCGCGGTGTCTACGTTGGTAGCGTCCAGTTCCCGCGCCTCCCTCAACGTCTCCAGTGCGGCGTCATGGTCGCCGGACAGGTCCTCAGCGTCGGCGCGCGTGAGCAGACACTCGACCGACCTAGGCAAGGGGTCACACATCTCCCGGACTACCGCGACGACGCGCGTCGGGTTGGCGGCCCCCGACTCGGCGAGCCGAACCAAGGAGAAGGCGATGCGACGCCGGAAATCGGGATCCCAAGTGCGACTCCCGGCGATCTCCTCCAGCCGGGCCGCCGGGTCGAGGGGATCTTCCAAGGCGTCCGAGTACGCCGCCTCCGTGGCCAGCAACGTACCGGCGCACCAGCCGCCGGCCACCAAGATGCGATCACGCGGGCCACTCGCTCCCTCGTCAGCACCGACATCCCCGCCGGCGAATTGCCCGCGCTCGTCTGGCCGGCCCTCCGGATCAAGGACGCCTCTCTGGCGTCGGTCTCGTTCGAGGACGGGAAGGACGGGTTCTCGGCACTGAACCCGAACTGGGCCGTCGTGAGGGCACGCGTGCAGGCAGCGATCACCCCGCCGCCCCAAGAAGGGCGCCCAGTCCCCTCAGAGGCGAGACAGGCTGCGTCCCCGCCGAGGGAACCGACCTCGTCCCCGCGACCCACGACGCCGGCCTCGGTGCCGGTCGTTGACGAGTGCATGTACCACCCGGCTGCACCCCAGGAGCAACACGCCCGACCCGTCGACGTGACCGGCGTACCCTAGGGAAACGCTGATCTATCGGTGGGGGCTCGCCGGGTGGTGATTGTGGCGGATGGGTCGGCGGAGGCGGGGTCGGGGTGGCCGTGTGGGGCTTCGGCCCCCGGGGTGCGGGTGTGTCGGCTGGTTTCGAGCAGGCTACCGCTTGGGTTGCCCGGTGAACCGCCCCGGGTTTCGTGGAGGCTCGGTTAGTTGGTTCCGACCTCGGTGAGGACCGGGTTCTTACGGTAGTGCTCGACGGGCTGGGTCGCCCAGTGGTTGGTCTCGTACTCGGCGGGCGGGACGAGCCCGACCTCACCGTGGAGGCGCCGGTGGTTGTACCAGTCGACGTACTCGGCGACGGCGATCTCGACATCGACCACGGACTTCCAGCCGCCTTGGGGTCGCATCACGGGGTTGCGGATGCACTCGGCCTTGAACAACGAGTTGAGTGCCTCGGCCATCGCATTGATGCTCCTATAGATCGTCAAGTCGATCAGGCCGCGATTTCGAGCTCTCCATTAACGGGCTTGGCGATGGCGTCCGGGGCCGGCAGCAGGCGGAAGAGCTCGCGAGCGAGGTACCGCTTCAGGCACCGGATGATCTCCCGCTTCGACATGCCCTCGGCGGTGCGACGGGCCACGTAGTCGATCGTCGGCTGATGCCAGCGCATGCGCACGATGACCACGCGATACAGCGCGGCGTTGGCCTGCCGGTTCCCGCCGCGGTACAGACGGTGCCGGCTGTTGGTCTTGCCGGATCCAGCCGGGATCGGGCACGCGCCACACATCTTGGCAAACGCTGCCTCGGACTTGATCCGGTTGGCGTTGTCGCCGGCGGTGATCAGCATCTGTGCCGCAGTGTCGTAGCCGACGCCGACGGCCTCGACGAGCTGGGGCGCAGCGGCCGCAGTGAGTGCCTTCAGTGATGCGGCGTGAGCCTTGGCCTCCTCGTGCAGCGCCAGCCAACGCTTCGCCATCGAGGACAGCACGTGTCGCATCGCCACATCCGGGTCGCCCGGCACAACAACGGCAGGCGCGCCACGGCGCACGGGCGGCAGAGGTGTCGGACCCTCCAGCGCCGCGCAGGCGAGGATCAGCTTGTGATCGGTCAGTCTCTCCAGCTCTGCACGTAGTGTCTCGCTCCCGGTCGCGAGGGTCGCCTTGAGCGTGATCATCGCGGTCGTGCGGGCTTGAACGGCACCGTCGTAGGCGATCTTGACCAGCCTGATCGTTTCGACCGCGCCGTCAGCGGTCTTCGGTGTCGACAGCCCGTGCCCAGCCAGGAGCTGGCGTGCAGCGTGCTCGGCATCGATGGTGTCGTTCTTCCCTGCGAGTCGACGTTCCGCGGCCCGTGCAGGGCGGGCGATCTCGTGGACGTCGTGACCGTGGTTGCGCAGGTAGCGCGCCAAGCCGACCCCGTAGGAGCCGGTGCCCTCGACACCGAACCCGATCAGCCGACCGGCCGACCCGACGAAGGCCAGACAGAAGGCGAGGAGCTCCTCAAACCCGGCGATGGTGGTGGGCACGAGGATGTCGCCGAGCCGGCCGCCAAAGCCGTCGATCGCAACGGCGACGTGGTTGTCCTTGTGGGTGTCGACGCCGACGATGACATCGTCGCGGCGAAGCTGCATGCTGGGCATCGGGCTGTGGATCCTCTCTCGCACTTTCCGGGCGGGCTGTCCATGGCTCAGCTGGCCGGAGTGGGCGGACAGGACTGCGATGAGGCCCTGGTCGAGTCAGGCTCCTATCAGGTCACTGCCCACCCGGCCAGCAGCCTGGTGAACGCCACCACCCGGGGCCGACACGTCAACGCGAGGGCACCCGCAGGGCCGGTCATAAGCAAGGGTCAGACCCCAGGTGGTGGCGCAGTCACGATGCTCGCAGTCGAAGCAGGAGCCGACGCGGCCCATGGACTGGCGAATGCCCTGCTGGGTGCACAGTCTGGTGAACGCGTTCGCCGTGTAGGTGGAACCGCGGTCGGTGTGGAAGACGACCCGCTCGGACTCCTCGGCCCGCCAGATCGCCGCCCTGCCGCCCCGCGTGGCGACGGCCATCTTGATTGTGGTTCCCCCCGAATCGTGGAGGGTTGCTTTACGCGGCTTCCCGGTTGGGGGCCGCGGTCTGCTCGTAGTTGATCGGGCTCTTCATGTCGGCACTCGAGTGGCGCCGGTCGTGGTTGTAGAAGCCGTAGCACCAGTCCATCACGACGGCTTGGGCTTGGCGGGTGTCGGCGAAGGTGTGTCGCGAGAGGACCTCCCACTCCAGGCTGCTGAAGAACGCTTCGGCGGCGGCGTTGTCGAAGCAGGAGCCGACGCGGCCCATGGACTGGCGAATGCCCTGCTGGGTGCACAGTCTGGTGAACGCGTTCGCCGTGTAGGTGGAACCGCGGTCGGTGTGGAAGACGACCCGCTCGGACTCCTCGGCCCGCCAGATCGCCGCCCTGCCGCCCCGGGTGGCGACGGCCATCTTGATCGCCTGGCCAGCCAGTTCGGCGTCGGGGTGCAGCCCGGTGGCCGCGCCGAGGAGCCGGCGGGAGTACAGGTCGATCACGGTCGCCAGGTACAGCTTGCCGTGCTCGGTGGGGATCTCGGTCATGTCGCCGACCCATTTGGCGTTGATGCGGTCGGCGGTGAAGTTCCGTTTGAGCAGGTCGGGGAACTTCGGTGCGGTCCGATCCTGTCGGGTCAGCCCGTTGCGCCGTCTGATCCGCCTTGCCACGAGCCCTTGGCGGCGCATCGAGCCGGCGACGGTCTTCTCGTTCACCGTCCATCCCGAATCGCGTAGGTCCCACACCAGACGGGGTGAACCGTGCAGTCCCTTCGCCTTGCCGAACGCGACCTTGACGGCCCGGTCAACGGTGTCACGCCGCCGGTCGCGGACGGTGTGCAGGCCGCTGGCCGCCGACGGCCCCGACGCCCTGCCCAGCCACTTGTAGAACCAGGCCAGGCTGACCCCGAGCAGGGCGCAGGTGAGCGTGTGTGGCACCCGATGCTTGGTCCTCTGGTCGGCGATGAAGCGTGCCACGCTCACTTCGTCGCCTCCTTCACCCACAGGACCACGGATCGCTTGAGGACATCACGCTCCATCCGGAGCTCGGCGTTCTCGGCGCGCAACCGCTTCAACTCGTCGTAGTCGGCCTCCGACAGGCCCCTCGCACCGGTGCGCGCGTCGCGGGCCTTGACCACCCAGTTGCCGAGGGTGCCCTCGTTCACACCGAGGTCACGGGCTACCGCCGCCACGCTCTTGCCAGTCTCCTCGACGATCCGGACCGCACCCTCACGGAACTCGGCGTCGTACTTGGTTCGCTTCTCAGACATCGTGCTACTCCTTATAGCTGATGCCTCCACGGATCCGGGGGAACCTCAGTTGGCCATCAGCGCACAGGTGTGCCACCGCCCGGCAGTGATTGCCACGGCGCCAGAGAGCCCGCTCACCGGTACGGGGATAGGCGATGGGTTGTCGGTTGTTGAGCCATTACCCAGCTCACCGAACCAGTTGGCGCCCCAGCACTTGACGGTCTGGTCGGCCAGGAGTGCGCAGGTGTGGGCAGTCTCGGCGGTGATCGCTGTGGCCGTTGAAATCCCCTGGACCGTAACCGGGGTCAGCCTGTCCCCGGTGCTGCCGTCACCGAGTTGGCCCGAGGAGTTCGCTCCCCAGCACTTCACGGTGCCGTCGGCGATGAGCGCGCAAGTATGGGCTCCGCCGGCCGCGATCGCCCGCGCGTCGGAAAGACCGGTGACGGGGACCGGGATGTAGCTGTTCGCGGTGCTCCCGTCACCGAGCTGGCCCGAGTAGTTGTCTCCCCAGCACTGCACGGTGCCGTCCGAGAGCAGGGCGCAGGTGTGCATGTACCCGGCCGAGACGGAGACTGCCGGGGAACTCGTCGCCGCTGATGCGCTGAGCACATGACCCGGCACCGACAGCGCAATTAGCAGGCCCAACGTGAGCGCAGCAACACGTCTGCGCCAACCTCTCCCAAGAGGGGTGGCGACGAGACGTCGTGGACGCGCAGCGGACGCCCATCTTGATTCAGACATGTCATCCTCCTGGCGCGTCAATGAATGAGGCCTGAGGTCACCGACGACCCCACTACAAGAGCCTTGCACTCCTCACGAGGGTGCGCAGCCAAATCGGGTCTGTCCGATTAACTGTGGGCGGCACTGGCGTTTACAGGTTGTTTCCTGCCGGGTCGTCGATCCCGACCAGTGGTGCCGTCGCTGCGGCGGTGAGGGCATCCCGCGTGGCACCGTGGTCCGTCGGCTGACGCACGAGCCGTTCGGCTGGCGACCCACACTCGTGCTGGTCACCGTGCGCCGCTACCGGTGCGTCGAATGCGGCCACGTGTGGCGCCAAGACACCAGCAAGGCCGCAGAACCGCGGGCGAAGTTGTCCCGGCGGGCGTTGCGCTGGGCGTTGGAAGGCATCGTGGTCGCCCACGTGACCGTCGCCGGGATCGCCGAAGGCCTCGCGGTGTCGTGGAACACCGCCAACGACGCGGTCCTCGCCGAAGGCAAGCGGGCCCTGATCGATGATCCCAAGCGGTTCGACGGCGTCCAGGTCATCGTGTCGATGAGTCGGGGGTGAGCGCGGTCCTGCGACCGTCGCCTTCTGGCAGGATGCTCCCGGACAACGCCCGCTCGGTTCGCCGAGAACCGGCCTTCACGGCCCCACAGTGAGCCCGCTTGTCGACATGCCCCCCGAGACACAGTTCTACCTGGAAGTCTCCTGGTTGGCCGACAAGGGCATCTCCACCGGCTGGGACGATGGCACCTTCGCCCAACCCAGCCCGTCAACCGGGACGCCATGGCCGCCTTCAGTACCGCCTGAACAACATCATCCCGGCAGCCTGACCCAGAGGCTTACCCCCAACCGAGTGGGCGGCCCCGACTCAGTGGCCGAGGGCGTCGCCAGCTACGAGGCCAATTGGCCGGCGGGAGGCCGTTCAGACAGTATGCGACACCTCACCGTGGCCGGTGTCGCCACATCTGGCCACAATCTGGCACGAAACGCGTCGACTAGAGCATTTGCCCTAGTCAGACGGTCGGGCTGACAGGATTTGAACCTGCGACCCCTTGACCCCCAGTCAAGTGCGCTACCAAGCTGCGCTACAGCCCGCCCGTGACCTGCTCCTTCGAGCTTGGCCACGGCGTTGAACACTACACCAACATCCGCCCTGCTGTGGAATCGTCCACGACGCGGCGCGGGAGCGCGCAGCCTTCGCCGCATCAACAATCCCTTGACAAGCACAGATGCCCAACCCATGCTGAGATATCGGACCCGCGCCGCCGGTTCCGGTAGTGAGGAGAGAGATCATGACCAATCCCACGCTGGACCCTCGAGACGACCGTCTCGACGACAACGACTCCCCGCGAGACCCGCTCCGCGAGGTGACTCAGCCCGTGGTGGATCTCGACAAGCCCCATGAGGAGGTTGAGGGCGAGGAATCCGCGGAGGACAAGTACATCCAGGTGATCGACGGACGCCCCGAGACCTTGGGCTTCGAGACGAAGGGCTCCCCTTCCGGCGGCTCGGAGGCCGATGACTCGGGGGCCCACAAGGCCTGACCAGCCCGGACGAGCACCTGAAGGCACCCCTGTCCCACCGGGCAGTGGCACCATGGCCCCATGCCGACTGACTTCGATGCCTCCGCCCGCACCTGGGACTCCCCGGACAAGATCGCCCGATCGGCCACGATCGCGGATGCGATCGCTCAGGCGATCCCCCTGGACCCCGCGTGGAGCGGCTTCGAGTTCGGGTGCGGCACGGGGCAGGTGACGTGGCAGCTCGGAGACCGAGTGGGCCACGTCACCTTGGCCGACGTGGCCGACGGCATGCTCGACGTGGCGCGGGAGCATGCGGCCGTCGCCCCCGATCGCTACGTGGTGGTGAACCATGACCTGTCGGTCGCCCCGCTCCCCTACCCGGTCGACGTGGCCTACTCAGCGATGGCCCTGCACCACATCCACGACACGGGCGCAGTCCTCCGCAACCTGACCCACAGCGTGAAGCTCGGCGGCTGGGTCGCCCTGGCGGACCTCGATTCCGACCCCGCCAACCACTTCCACGACGATGACTTCGACGGTCACCACGGGGTCGACCGCCATGCCCTGGTCGCAGTCCTGGAGGAGGCGGGTTACACGGACGTCAGCGAACGGACCGCCGCGCGCATCACCAAGGAGAAGCACGGGCAGACCCGCGAGTTCGACGTCTTCCTCGTCACCGGACGCCGCAGCGCCTGACCTCAGGCCGTCCGAGCGGACGTCTCGGCCACGTCGACGACCGCCGTGGGCCGTCGCACCGTGTCGCGCAGGATGCCCGCCTGCACGGCGGCGACGCCACCCACCAGGACCGTGCCGCCGAGCAACTGCATCGGGCCGGGCAGCTCACCCAGCAGCAGCCAGGCCCACAGCACGGCGAACACCACCTCGGTGAGCCCCACGAAGCTGGCCACGGTGGCCCCCAGCCTGCGCGCTGCCACGAACCCCGAGACGTAGGCCAGAGCCGCCGCGAACACCGCCAACTCCAGCAGCGGAGTCCACCACGGCAAGGCCGTGCCGAAGATGACGACATCGTTCGTCGTCGCCTGGAGGGGTGCGAGTCCCATCAGGCCAGCCGCCAGCAGCGCCAGCGCACCCACGCCCAGACCGGACGCGACGAACGCCACCGGTGGGATGTTCGCGGTCTCGGCGGACACGATGAAGTACACGGCCATTCCGGTGGCCGCGAACAGCCCCCACGCCACTCCCCTCAAGTCGGCTGAGGCGAGGTCGGCGGGGTTCAGGATGACGGCCAGGCCCGTGACGGCCACCACCATCCCGGTGAGCGTCACCGGACCGGGGCGACGCCGAGTGCGGGCCCACACGAACAGCACGACCAGCACGACACCGAGGTACTCCAACATCAGGGCGATGCCGACCTCGATGTAGGTGATCGCGTTGAAGTAGGCCACCTGCACCGCGGCACCGCCCAGCAGGCCGTAGGCCACAATCGGACGCCACGCGTCCCGCAGCACGTGCCACCGTCCCCGTAGCGCGAGGGCGGCCGGGACGGCGAGCAGGACCGCGGCCAGGCCCAACCGGACGACCACGGCGGCAGCGGGTGACCAGCCGGCGTCCAGCAGCGGCCGGGCGAACGACCCGGATGTGGCAAAGAGTGCTGCGGACAGGAGCGCGATGGTCAGGCTCACGGCGCGGTTGCCGGGGCGGTCCATCACACGTTCATCCCTCGCGCCGCGACGGCCCAGCGGTCGACGAAACGACCACCCTCCAGCACCGCGTACTCGTCCACCAGGTTGACGGCGTTGCAGGCGTGGTTCGGAACCACGCGCACGGTGGAGCCGAGCGGCGGAAGTGGTTCGCCGCCGAGGTCGACGACGGCGTGGTGTTCGGACAGCATCACGACCCGGGCGTCCGGGTGGTCGAGCAGGCGCCCGAAGCCGGACGCCCAGTCCGGACGATCCGCGCCGAGGATCTTCGAGCCGGAGTCGAGCACGAGGCGTCCGCCCGCATGGCTGACGATGGTCGCGTGGCAGGTGAGCGCGATCTGTTCGGGAGTGCAGGCGCCGAGTTCCCACTGCTGGGCGTCGTTGAAGACGTACACCCCCGGACGGGTCTCGTTGAGTCCCTCGCCCGTCGCAGCCAGGCTGGGGGTCGAGCCGCCGGAGATCACCTCGGCGGCCAGTCCGACCGCGCCGAACGACGCCACGGCGGACGCCAGCGCCGCGGCCTCCTGCGCTGCCGCGGCCTCGCGTCCTCCGACGGCATAGCTGTGGCCGGGGAACGTGAACACGCCCACGATCTCCAGGCCCGCATCGGCCGCACGGGACGCGAGCCGGCCGGCGTCCGACGGGGCGACACCTGAGCGATGGTGGCCCGAGTCGATCTCCACGAGCGCCGTCGCACCCATGCCGGCGAGCCGCCGGGCGGACTCCAGGGAATCGAATCCGACCCGGACGGTGGCGCGCTCGGTCAGCGACCCCAATCCGCGTCTGCGCTCGTCGTCGAGCCACAGGGGATAGGCGATGAACAGGTCGTCGAACCCTGACTGGGCGAAGACCTCCGCCTCACCGATCGTGGCGACGGTGATGCCGGCGACGCCGGCGTCCTCCTGCAGGTGGGCGATCTCGGGGCTCTTGTGCGTCTTGACGTGCGGCCTCAGGCGGAGTCCACGGTCGTCGGCCCAGTTCGCCACGCGTTCGACGTTGGCCTCGAGCACGGTGGCGTCGATGGCCAGGAAGGGCGTGGGTGGCAGGGAGGACGGCATGCGAACACCGTAGCCGTCAGGACGAATGCCGCGCTGCTCCCGCCGTGAGGCGGAACCGGGCGAAGGCGGGGCTGGCGATGGCAGCGATGGCGAGCCCGACGAGGACGAGCACGCCGCCACCGATGGTCGCGCCGGCCGTACCCACCGCGGAGGCGGCGGCGCCGTGCACCACGTCCGCGATGCGGGGCCCCCCGACCACCACGATGATGAAGATTCCCTGCAGGCGTCCGCGCACCGCGTCGTCGGCCGCCGCCAACAGGATGGACTGGCGGAACGCGGCGGACGCCATGTCGGCGACACCAGCAGCGGCGAGCGCGGCGACACCCAGGGTCAACATGAGCGTCGGGGTGAGGTGCGCCAGCCCCACGGACACACCGAACACCACGATCGTCACGCCCCAGGCGGCGATGCACCACAGCACCGCGGCACCGGTTCGGCGCACCCGGGCGACCCACCCGCTGAACACGCCTCCCACCACGGCGCCGGCGGGGATCGCCGCGTACAGCAGGGCGAACGCGAGGCCGCCCTCGGCGGGGCCGCCGAAGTCGAGGTTCGCGATCTGGGGGAACAGGGCCCGCGGCATGCCGAACACCATGGCGATGAGGTCGACGACGAACGACATCATCAGGATCGGGTGGAGGCGCAGGTACGCCAGCCCGTCCACGATGCTGCGCAGGCCCGGCGGCTTCGTCACCCCGCCCTGCACGGGCAGCGGCGGCAAGGCAACCACCGCCCACAACGTCGCGAACAGGAGGACGGTGTCGAGGCCGTAGAGCCAGGCGAAGCCCAGCACGGGGATCAGGGCGCCGCCCACCAACGGGCCGGCGATCGCACCGGCGGACATGACCGTCATGCTCAGGGCGTTGGCCGAGGCGAGCTGGTCGGCCGGGAGCAGGGCGGGCAGGATCGCCTGTCGGGTTGGCTGGTTGATGGCGAAGAAGGCCTGCTGCAGGGCGAAGACCGTCAGCAACAGCCAGACGTTGGTGTTCCCGAGCGCGGCCAACAGCGTGAACAGGCCCGAGGTCACGATGAGCCCGGTAGTGGTGCCGATCAGGAGCGTGCGGCGGTCCATGTGGTCGGCCAGCGCCCCGCCCCACAGCCCGAACACGACGAGCGGCACGAGGCCGAACAGGCCGGTCAGGCCGACCATCGCCGACGAGTTGGTCAGCGACCAGATCTGGGCGGGCACGGCGACCACGGTCAGTTGGGCGCCGATGACGGTGACGATGTTCGCCGTCCACAGCCGACGGAACGCCGGCGTCCGGAGTGGGCGTGTGTCGGCGAAGAGGGACCTCAGTTGCACTTAGCGGCCACGCCTCTCGCGCGCGCGCACCTCCACGGCGACCGGGGTGCCCACGAAGCCGAATTCCTCACGGAGCCGCCGCTCGACGAAGCGTTCGTACTGGGGGTCCAGCTTGCCCGAGGTGAACAGGACGAAGGTGGGCGGGCAGTTCTGCGCCTGGGTGCCGAACAGGATGCGCGGCTGCTTCCCCGAGCGCACCGGGTGCGGGTGGGCGGCGGCCACACGGCCGAGGAACGCGTTGAGGCTGCCCGTGGACACGCGGGTCTCCCAGCCCTCGAGGGCGGCGTCCACGGCCTTCTTCAGCTTGTCGACGTTGCGGCCGGTCAGCGCGGAGATGTTGACGTGCGGCGCCCAGCCGAACGCATGGATGTCCCGCTCGATCTCCCGGTCGAGGTAGCGACGGCGCTCGTCATCGGTGAGGTCCCACTTGTTGTAGGCGATGACCATGGCCTTGCCGGCCTCCTCGACCATGGTGAGGATCTTGAGGTCCTGGTCCGAGATCGTCTCCGAGGCGTCGATGACGACGACGCACACCTCGGCACGTTCGATCGCCTGCTGCGTCCGCAACGAGGCGTAGTACTCGTGCCCGGACGCCTCCTTGACCCGCCGGCGCAGGCCCGCGGTGTCGATGAAGCGGTAGACCTCACCGCCCAGCTCAACGAGCTCGTCGACCGGGTCGACCGTCGTGCCGGACGCGTTGTCCACCACGGAGCGCTGTTGACCCGACAGCTTGTTCAGCAGCGAGCTCTTGCCGACATTGGGCTTGCCGACGATGGCGACGCGGCGCGGACCGCTGACCTCCTCCCACTCGGCGGCCGGCGCCTCGGGCAGCGCCTCGAGGACGGCGTCCAGCAGGTCGCCCGACCCCCGGCCGTGCAGCGCCGAGACCGGATACGGCTCCCCCAGCCCCAAGTTCCACATGGCGGCCGCCTCGGCCTCGAGGCGCTGGTCGTCCACCTTGTTGGCGGCGAGGACGACCGGCTTTCCGGAGCGGCGCAACACCCGCACGACGGCCTCGTCCTCGTCGGTGATCCCGACGGTGGCGTCCACCACGAAGAGGACGGCGTCCGCCGCCCCGATCGCCAGTTCGGCCTGCTCGGCGATGCGTGCCGCCATCCCCTCCGCGTCACTGACCCAACCGCCGGTGTCGACGACGATGAAGTCGCGGCCGTTCCAGGTCGCGTCGTAGCTGACGCGGTCGCGGGTCACACCCGGCAGGTCCTGCACCACGGCCTCGCGCCGCCCCAGAATGCGGTTCACCAGCTGGGACTTGCCCACGTTGGGGCGCCCCACGACGGCGAGGACGGGCTTGATGTCGGTCACGGGATCTCCTTGGCAAGGGCGACGATGGTGTCGACGACCTCGTCGAACGACAGGTCGGAGGTGTCGAGGAGCCGGACGCCGTCGGCGGCGGTCATGAAGTCCACCAGCTTCGAGTCGGCGGCGTCGCGGCGGAGCACCTGGTCGCGCAGTTGGTCGGCGTCGAGGCGTCCGCCCAGCTCGCCGCCGCGCCGGGCCAACCGCACCTCGGGTGAGGCGGTCAGCAACAGGCGCAGGTCGGCGTCGGGGTACACGACGGTGGTGATGTCGCGGCCCTCGGCGACGCACCCGCGGGGGTCGGCGTCCATGAGGACGCGCTGGCGACGGACCAAATCCTCGCGACACTCCGGGATGGTCGAGACGGCCGAGACGTTCGCCGCCGTCCGCGGCTCCCGGATCTCCCGGGTGACGTCGCGGCCGTTGACCCGCACCCAGGTCTCGTCGGGGTTGAGGCTGATCTCGATGTCGGCGCTCGTCGTCGCTCCGATGACGCCCGCCGTGTCGTCGGGGCTGACCCCCGCGTCGAGGAAGGCGACGGCGACGGCCCGGTACATGGCGCCCGTGTCGAGGTATGCCAGGTTGAGCCTGCGGGCGACCTCGCGGGCGGTCGACGACTTCCCGGACCCACTGGGCCCATCGATGGCGATCACGAGTCGGTCGGCTGGCACCGGGGCAGTCTACCGGGACCAGGGGTGGCGTCCTGCCATCCGGTGCGCGACGGCGCCCGGCGTCACGCGGCCGGCCGCACCGTCCACCCGGCCTCGACCATGGCCTCGGTGAGGCGGCCCGCTGCCGGACGCTCCACGTGGATGGCCAGCCACCCGCGCTCGGCCTGGGTGTCGTGGTCGATGGTGACGTCCTCGACGTTGACCCCCGCCGCTTCGACGTCGGCGAACAACCGGGCAAGGGAACCCGGGGCGTCCGGGATCTCGACGACGACCTCGGCCCAGTCGGCCGGGAGCGAGCCGTGCTTGCCCGGCAGGACGCGGGTGCCCTCGCGGCCGCGGGCCAGGAAGGCCTCGACGGCGTCCGGGTCGTCGATGACCTCGATGAGGCGGCCCAGGTCGGCGTGCAGTTCCTGCAACTCGATGCGCAGTGCGCGGTGGTTCGCCGAGATGATCTGGCGCCACAGCTTGGGGTCGCCGCCGGCGATGCGGGTGACGTCGCGCAGCCCCTGGCCGGCGAGCCTGAGGTGCTCCCCGGGAACGTCGAGCAGCCCTCCGGCGACGAGCGCACTCATCAGCTGCGGCACGTGGGAGACCTGCCCCACGGCCTCGTCGTGGTGCTGGGCCGCCATCGTGACCAGTCGCGCGCCGCAGACTTCCGCGACCTTGCGCACGACGAGGACCGACTGGGCCGCGGAGGTGTCGTGCGGGGTGATCACCCAGGTGCGGTCCTCGAACAGCTCGGCGCGGGCGGTCAGCGGGCCGTCCTTCTGCGAGCCGGCCATCGGGTGGGAACCGCAGTAGCGGGACAGGTCGACACCGGTCGCCCGCAACGCCGAGAGCACGACACCCTTGACCGAACCCACATCGGTGATGGTGGCGTTCGGGAACCGCTGCAGCGCGTCGAAGATGACTCCGGCCAGCGCTTGGGGTGGGGTGGCGACGACGACCAGGCGGACCAGGAGCGGATCCACCGGCTCGACCGTGCCCGCGCCCCGGGAGGCGGCGACCAGGGCATGGGAGCGGTGCTTGTCCTCCAGGTGCACCGCGACGCCGGCGCGCGTGAGCGCCATGGCGACGGACGCCCCGACGAGCCCGGTCCCGATCACGACGGCGGGGCTCAGGCTGACCTCGATCACTGGCCACCCTTCTGGACGAAGCCCTTGACGTACTCCTCCGCGTCGGACTCGAGGACGAGGTCGATCTCGTCGAGGAGCGCATCGAGGTCGTCGGCCTGGTGCTGCCCGGTGGTGAGGGGCTCGGTGGCCTCCTCGCGCTGGCTGGAGGTGCCGCGCTGACGCTGGATGCGTTCGCTCATGGTGTCCTCCCCGATCGTGGCCGCGGCCGAGTCTACCGGCGTCTCAGGACTGCCCGTGCCAGCGGACCAGTCCGTCCACGCCGAGTCGTGGCGGGGGGCCGGCGTGCCCGAAGGGGTCCGGCATCCGCAGGGGGTGGAGCGATCCCCAGGTGTCGCGCACGAGCAAGGAGTCCCACCCTGCCGCGACGACGTTGTCGACGTGGTCGGCGACCCAACGGCCCCGGGTCGCTGCACGCGTGTCGCCGGGTGGGGTCACCATGGCGGACGCCACGGCCACGGCGTCCGGACCGTGGCGGAGGCGGCCGGCCCGCTGAAGCTTGGCCACGATGGACGACTCCCCCAGCTCAGCCCAGGCGAGGTCGACCTGGGCGAGCTTGGGATGGTGCCACGCGAGGGCGTCGCGCGTCCGGTACCCCTCCAGGAGTGCCAGCTTGGCCGCCCAGTCCAGCCGGTCGGAGAGGCGCGCGGGGCTGGCCAGATCGTCCAGCACCGCGGCCCACTCGGCGAGGATCTCCTCCGCCTCGGGGAACTCGACCCGCTCGGCGAACCGGCTCGCCGCGGTCCACAACTCACCCTGGATCTCCCGGGCCTTGGCGCGGCGTCCGTCGGCCAGGGGCAACGGCGCCGAGAAGTTCAGGTCGCGGCTGACCGTCCGGAAGGCGGCCACGGGATCGGCCAGGGGGATGGTCGGCAACTGCCCCGCCTCCAGGGCCGCCAGGCACAGCCCGAGGACGCCGACCTTGAGCCACGTGGCGAACGGGGACCGGGTGGCGTCCCCGGCGATGACGTGCAGGCGACGCCAGTCGCGCGGAAACGCGTGTGGCTCGTCCCGGGTGTTGACGATCCCGCGCCTGCGCGTGGTGTCCAGACCACTGACCCGCTCGAAGAAGTCAGCGCGTTGGGACAGCTGGAAGCCGGGCTCCTCCGACGCGGGAGCGAGGCCCACGCGACCGGCACCGCCCAGGACCACGCGGGTGACCAGGAGTGCGGGCAGCGACGCCTCGATGTCCCCCCACGGGGTCGAGCGGCTGAGCAGGTAGTTCTCGTGGTAGCCGTAACTTCGGCCCTTGCCGTCGGTGTTGTTCTTGAACACGCGGACGCTCGCGTCCAGCGCGTCCGAGAGCGAGACAGCGGCGTCGGCGACGATCCGGTCGCCCGCGAGCTCGTGGACCAGGAGGGCGCTGGGGGACGTCGTCTCGGGCGTGCAGTACTCGGGGTGCGCGTGGTCGACGTAGAACCGGGCACCGTTGCCCAGCATGCGGTGGCGCGAGTCCTCGACGACCGGGGTCGCCGCCACGCCGCAGGCCTCCACGACCCCGGCCGAGAGGTCGTGCGCGTCGAGGTCGGGCCGTCCGGGTGCGGCGATGCCGTACTCCGTCTCGGTCCCCAGGAGCAGCCGCATGCGGGCATTGTGCCAGCCGGCCGCTACGCTGACCGGCAATCGAGCCCTGTCGAAGGAGTGCCATGGCCCGCATCGTTGCGATCATCGCCGACCTGCTCCTGGTGGTCGTCTTCGCCATCATCGGACGCGCCTCGCACGGGGAGGCGCTGGACGTCGAGGGCATCCAGCGGACGGCGCTCCCGTTCCTGGCCGGCACCCTGATGGCGTGGATCGGCTTCCTCCTGAAGCGCCGTACCGGCACCACCCTGCTCAACGGCGTGTTCGTTTGGGCGATGACGGTCGTCCTGGGCATCCTGTTCCGCCTGTTGCTCGGGGACACCGCCCAGGTCCCGTTCATCGTCGTGGCGACGATCGTCCTGGCCGCGTTCCTCATCGGGTGGCGCGCCGTGCTGCACCTGGTGCGTCGTCCGCGTCGCGGCGCCCCCAAGCCGAAGGATCCGCGCCGCTCCGGCAACCCGGCCAAGCGCAGCACCGGACGCTAGTCACCGGGGCGACGTGCCGGGGTGGACAGGGCTCCACCCTCAGGTGTCGAGGGCCCTCACCCCGCCTGTGGAACCGCCGCCCAGGGTTCGCATGAAGACGATGCGCTCCCCTCGGCGTCCCGACAGCTTGGCCCAGTCGTCGGGATTGGTGGTGTTGGGGAGGTCCTCGTTCTGCGTGACCTCGGCCCGCACCGCCTCCAGGACGTGCGCCCTGCGGACGCCCCGCTCACCTCCGGCCAACAATTCCTTGATTGCCGCCTTCTTCGCCCGTGAGGCGATGTTGGCCAGCATGGCACCGGAGGCGAAGTCCCCCACGTGGAGGACCTCCCGCTGGCCGCTGGCGTACGTGACCTCCACGAAACGGTTGTCGTCAGTGGGGGCGTACAGGTCATCGACCGCGTCGGCGATGACGGAGGTCCGCAGTGCGTCCATACCGCCCGCCGCGGCCACCTCGCGCTCGTTCCACGGCGTCCGCTCGGTCAGCGACAGCCCCAGGATCTCCACCGCTCCCGTGCGCGAGGGGCGGTCCAGCCTGATCTTCACGTCCAGGCGCCCCGGACGGAGGATCGCGGGGTCGATCAGGTCCTCCCGGTTGGTCGCCCCGATCACGATGACGTTGGCCAGCGACTCGACACCGTCGATCTCGGCCAGCAACTGCGGCACGACCGTCGACTCGACGTCCGAGCTCACCCCCGACCCACGGGTACGGAACAGCGAGTCCATCTCGTCGAAGAACACGATGACGGGACGGCCCGCCTCCGCCACCTCCCGCGCACGGGCGAAGGTCAGGCGGATCTGTCGTTCGGTCTCGCCGACGTACTTGTTGAGGAGTTCGGGCCCCTTGATGTTCAGGAACGACGAGCCCACCGAGTTCGCCACGGCCTTGGCCACCATGGTCTTGCCGCAGCCGGGCGGCCCGTAGAGCAGGACGCCCTTGGGCGCGGCCAGGCCGAACTCGCTGAAGAGCTCCCGGTGGCGGAAGGGCAGCTCGACGGCGTCGCGCACCTGCGCGATCTGGTCGTCGAGGCCGCCGATGTCGGACCACTGTACGTCCGGCACCTCCTCGAGCGTGAGCTCCTCGACATCCGTCCTGTCGACGCGTGCCCAGGCGACCAGGGCCCGGCGGTCCGCCAGCAGGGATTCCCCGGGAACCAGCTCGGCGTCCGCCAAACCGGACGCCAGCGCCACGACGACCTCCTCGTCGTTCGCGCCCGCCACCAGGACCGAGCCCCCGTCCAGCCGCTCCCTCACCCGCACGACCTCGCCCGCGTCCCGGTGATCGGTCACCCCGACGACGACCTGGGCCTCGTTCACGAGCACGCCGGCCCCGAGGACGAGTCGCTCGACGTCGACCACCTCCGGAGCCACCGCCGCGCGCAGGAGGCGTCCCCCCACGTGGACGTCGGCCAGGCCCGACTCGGGCAGCCCGACCACGATGCCGAACTGTTGGGGCGGCAGGGCCAACGCGGCGACCTGCTCACGCAGGGCGACCAACTGGTCGCGGGCCTCGCGCAGCGTCGCGTTCAGCTTGTCGTTGTGCTGGGCCAAGGCCCGGGCGTCCGTGCGCGCCTGCGCCAGGCGACGCTCGGCGACCTCCACCCGGCGGTCCGCGTCCTCGATCACGACCGCACCCAGGCGAACACACAGAACGGGTGCCCGTCGGGATCGGCGAAGACGTACAGCGGCTCCTCGGGATCGTCGCTGCGATCGAGCAGCACCCGTGCGCCGAGCCCCACGAGGCGAGCCCGATCCGCCTCCAGTTCCTCGCGGGAGGCGGCGAGGAAGTCCAGGTGCAGCTGCTGCGGCACCCGGGGTCCCGGCCACGTGGATGGCGACAGCTCGTCCACCCGCTGGAACGCCAGCCGCCGGCCGGACTCCGGGTCCACCAGGACGTCCCACTCGGCGTCCGGGGCGGGCTCGCCGCCGCGATGGTCCCAACCGAGCCAGCTCCGGTAGAACTGCGTGGCGCGCCGCACGTCGGTGGTGTCGATCACCGTCTGGAAGAGTTCGGCCATGTCGGCAGCCTAGTCACGTGCCCCCGGCCCGGCTCAGCCCGCGGAGGACTCGTCCTCGGCCACCTCATCCACCGGCGCCTCGACCAGCGGCACCTCGACCCCGGCCGGACGCGGCCCGGTGTAGTCCGCGCCGTACGCCCCGGGCGCCGGCCGGCGCTTCTTGCGGGGGGCCTGGTGCCCGGGCGCCAGCCTGCGGGTGAACATCAGGAAGCCGGTGTGACCCGAGGTCGCGTGACCCGGGCGGATGGCCAACCCCTCCGCGTGCCAGTCACGCGCGGTGTACTCCCGCATGACGGGTTCGGTGAAACCCCCGTGGGTGCGCAGCGTGTCGGCGGTTCGACCCAGTTGGGTGGCGGTGGCCACGTAGCAGCACAGGACGCCACCCGGGGCGAGCCGCTCCGCCACCGGGTCGATGCAGTCCCAGGGGGCGAGCATGTCGAGGATCGCGCGGTCGACCTGCTCGGGGCCGATGACCTCCGCCAAGTCCCCGAGACGCACCTCCCAGGTGGCCGGCTCCTCGCCGTAGAACATGCGGACGTTCTTGCGCGCCACCTCGGCGAACTCGGGACGCCGCTCGTAACTCCACAACCGCCCGGTCGGTCCGAGCGCGCGCAGGAGGGCCAGCGACAGGGCACCGGACCCCACCCCGGCCTCGAGGACCCGGGCGCCCGGGAAGATGTCGGTCTGCATGAGGATGTGGGCGGCGTCCTTGGGGTAGATCACGGCCGCCTGCCGCGGCATGGCGACCATCACGTCGTGCAGCAGCGGCCGGAACACCAGGAACTCGGCGCCCCCGACGGACACGGCGACGACGCCCTCGGGTCCGCCGATGATGTCGTCGTGGCTGATGCCCCCCTTGGTCGTGTGGAAGACGCCGCCAGCGCGCAGCCTCACGGTGTGCCGGCGGCCCTTGGCGTCCGACATCACGACGCGTTCGCCCTCCTGGAGAGGGCCGGTCGTGGTCGCGGGGACGGGATCAGTCACGCAGGCTCCAGAGTCCGAGTTGCCAGGCAGGACCGAACGGTTGGCCCTGCAGGGTCGTGCCGGGGCCGAGCAGCATCGTCTCGGGCCCGATGGCGAGGGGGATGAGGGTCAGGTCGACCGCCGCCTGCTGCTGGATCTCGGCCAGCAGGGCCTCACGGGTGGCGGGGTCCGGGGTTTCGCGCGCGCTCTGGACCAGGCCGTCGATCTTGGCCTGGGAACCCGGGAGGGCGTCGTCCACGTAGGGCTGCAGCCAGCCGAACGCCGTGTTCACCCAGGCCGGACGATCGGTCAGGACCAGGTCGCTGGCGGCGGCGTCCGGCACCAGCTGGACCGACATCCCGGCGGATTCCTCCAAGCGGTCTCGCAGCACGGCCGCGCGCTCGCGAGCGCCGGGGGCCTGGGACGAGTAGCCCAGCGTCAGGCGCAGCCGCTGGCCGCCAAGGTCGGGCAGCTCCCCCGATCCGCCGACGGGGAACGACTCCACCGATCCCGGGACCGACGGCGGAACGATGGACGCCAGCGTCCGGTCCGGCTGGAGCGCCACAGCCACGGCCGCCCGGACGGCGGGATCCTCCCGGAAGGGGGAGGCGGAGCCGAACGCCAACCTCTGGACGCGGGCGCCCGGGAGTTCGACCAGGGTGAAGCCCGACTCAGCGCTCCCGTCGTCGGCCTCCATCGCGGTGCTGATGCGCTCCAGCGCCGACGGCGAGAGGCTTCGCCACACGACGTCGGTGGTCGCCTCCGCGACGGCTCGCTCGGCGGCCGCGGAGTCGGGGGCGAAGGAGAGCATGATCTCGTCGATGCTGCCGGTCAGGGCCCCCCGGTAGTCCTGGAACCGCTCGAACACGAGGTGGTCGGACGCCGTCGTCACGAGTTCGTAGGGGCCCGAGCCGACGACCGGCGCCTCGTTCGGGCGCACCGCGTCCGGGTCGTACAGTTCCTCGTCCACGATGCTGGCGGACGGGGTGGCCAAGGCGTACCCGAACTGGGTGTCAGCGTACTTGAGCACGAACGACACGGTCTGGTCGTCCACGACCTCGACCCGCTCGAGCGAGTCGAACAGCTGGATGGAGCTGTTCGGCACGCTCAACCGGTACGCGCGCTCGATGCTGAACTTCACGTCGGTCGCGGTGAGCGCGTGGCCGTTGTGGAAGGTCAGGCCGGGTGGCAGGTCGCACTGGTAGGTGGTCGGCGACGTGTAGAGGCAGTCGCGAGCCAGGTCGGGCTTGAGCTCGGCAGCCTGGGGGTGGACGACCATGAGGCGGCTGAAGGAGTTGAGGGCCACGATGGCGTCCGGGCCCGTCGTGGCCGCCGCCGGGTCGAACGTGGAGGGTTGCTCCGTGGTGGTCACGGTGAACGGACGCGGCGCCGGGGTCGCCGACGCCGACGAGGTTCCGCTCGGCTCTGGCTGCGGGACGGTCGGTCCGGTGCAGCCCGCCAGCACCGCCGCGGCGAGGACGCCGATGAGCGCCCTACGCATCGCGGAGCTCACGCCAGTGCCCCCCCAGCTCGGCCAACGTGAGGCCGGCCAGGGTCGGGACGAGCCGCCGCCGCGTGGCGGGCGCCATCTCCTGCTCGAACGGGATGCCCAGCGTCGCCAGTCCGGCACGCTCCGCGGACGTCGTGCCGGGGATGGAGTCCTCCAGCGCCAAGCAGTCACGAACCTCCAGGCCGAGACGCTCCACGGCCGTCAGGTACGGCTCCGGTCCCGGCTTGCCCTCGGTGACCATGTCTCCGCCGACCACGACCTCGAACCTGTGGTTGTCCATCCCGGCGAGGATGGCCTCCAGCACGCCCACGAAGGTGGCGGACACCAACGCCTGGCGCATGCCGGCCGCGGCCGCGGCGTCCAGCAGTTCCAGGGCGCCCGGGCGGAACTCCACGCCCTGGACCTCCATGTCCGCCAAGGCGTAGTCGTTCAGGACCTGGGCGTACTCGTCGGGGTCACCGTCGGTGCGCCCCGCGATGCGCATCAGGGTCAGGGCGCTGTCGCGCAGCGACAGGCCCGTCATCGCCTTCTGCTGCTCGGGGGTGACGGTCGCCCCCCACTCGGCGGCGAGCCTGCGCTCGGCGGCGTGCCAGGACTTCTCCGAGTCGACCAGCGTGCCGTCGAAGTCCCACAGGAGCGCGGCGGGCAGGTCGACGCCGGGGGTGGGGTCAGCGTGCATTGAAGTACTTCGCCTCCGGGTGGTGAACGACGAGCGCGTCGGTGGACTGCTCGGGGTGCAGCTGCAGCTCCTCGCTCAGGGTCACGCCGATGCGCTCGGGCTCCAGCAGCGACACCAGCTTCGCACGGTCCTCCAGATCGGGGCACGCCGGGTAGCCGAAGCTGTACCGGGAGCCACGGTAGGCCTGGTCGCGGATCATGGCGTCCACCTCGGCATCGCCCTGACCGGTGAGGCCCAGGTCCTCGCGGACGCGGGCGTGCCACATCTCGGCGAGCGCCTCCGTGAGCTGCACCGACAGCCCGTGCAATTCGAGGTAGTCACGGTAGGAGTGCTCCGCGAACAGCCTGGTGGTCTCCTCGGCGACACGCGCCCCCATGGTGACCAACTGGAACGAGATGACGTCCGGGCCCAGCTCGGCGGCCTCCTCGGCGTCCCGGAAGAAGTCGGCCAGGCACAGGCGCCTGTCGCGCGACTGGCGCGGGAACAGGAACCGGGTGATCTCGCGGGACGGGTCCGCAGGGTCGCCGATGATGAGCGTGTTGCCCTCGGAGTGGCAGGGCCAGTAGCCGTAGGTCACCGCGAACTCCGCGAGTCCGTCGGTGGCGATGCGGTCCAGCCAGGCGCGCAGGCGCGGCAGGCCCTCGGTCTCGACGAGTTCCTCGTACGTGGCCCCCTCGCCATCCGTGCCGCCACGCGTACCCCGCAGTCCCCACTGGCCCATGAACGTGGCCCGGTGGTCGAGCCAGCCGGCCACGTCCGCCAGCTTGATGCCCTTGACGACGCGACTGCCCCAGAACGGCGGCGTGGGGACGTCGATGCGTCGCGCCACGTCCGAGCGGGTGGGGTCGGAGTACAGGTCGGGATCGAGCTCCTCCTGGCGGGTCTTCCCCTTCACCTTGCGCTCGCGGGGCGCGGGCAGCGCCTCCTGCTCGCCGCGCTTGACGGCCATGACCTGGTCCATGAGGTTGAGGCCCTCGAACGCATCACGGGCGTAGCGGACCTCACCCTCGAAGAGGCAGTTGAGGTCCTGCTCGACGTACGCGCGGGTCAGCGCGGCACCGCCCAGGAGGACGGGCTTGTCGATGAGGCCCTTGGCGTTCAGCTCGAGCAGGTTGTCCTTCATCACCACGGTCGACTTCACCAGCAGTCCGGACATGCCGATCGCGTCGGCGTTGTGGGCGACCGCCGCCTCGATGATCGTGCCGACCGGCTGCTTGATGCCGAGATTGACGACCGTGTAGCCGTTGTTGGTGAGGATGATGTCGACGAGGTTCTTGCCGATGTCGTGGACGTCGCCCTTCACCGTGGCCAGAACGATCGTGCCCTTGCCCTCGGTGTCCGACTTCTCCATGTGCGGCTCGAGGTGCGCGACGGCCTTCTTCATCACCTCGGCGGACGCGAGCACGAAGGGCAACTGCATCTGGCCGGAGCCGAACAACTCGCCGACGGTCTTCATGCCGGCCAGCAGGTCGTCGTTGACGATGTCCAGGGCCGGCTTGGTCCTCAGCGCCTCGTCCAGGTCGTCGGCCAAGCCCTTGTCGTCGGCGTCCACGATGCGGCGCTGGAGCCGCTCCGCCAGGGGCAGGGCGGCCATCTCGGCGGCACGGGCCTCCTTGGTGTCCGCGGTGGTGACGCCCTCGAAGAGCTCCAGGAACGTGGCCAGCGGGTCGTAGCCCTCGCGACGGCGGTCGTAGACCATGTCGAGGGCGACCTCGCGCTGCTCGTCGGGGATGCGCGCCATCGGCAGGATCTTGGACGGGTGCACGATCGCCGAGGTCAGCCCGGCCTCGACGCACTCGTTCAGGAACACCGAGTTCAGCACGACGCGGGCTGCCGGGTTGAGGCCGAAGCTGACGTTGCTGACGCCCAGGGTGGTCTGCACCTCGGGGTACTTCGTGGTGATCCGGCGGATCGCCTCGATCGTCTCCACGGCGTCGCGGCGCGTCTCCTCCTGTCCGGTTCCGATGGGGAAGGTCAGGCAGTCCACGATGATGTCGGCCGTCCGCAGGCCCCAGTTCCGGGTGAGGTCCTCGATGAGCCGCTCGGCGACCCTGACCTTCCAGTCGGCGGTGCGCGCCTGGCCCTCCTCGTCGATGGTCAGGGCGACGACGGCGGCGCCGTGCTCCTTGACGATCGGCATGACGCGGGCGAAGCGGCTGCCCGGCCCGTCGCCGTCCTCGTAGTTGACCGAGTTGATGACGCAGCGTCCACCGAGCGACTCCAGGCCGGCCTCGATGACCTCGGGCTCGGTGGAGTCGAGCATGATCGGGAGCGGGACGGCCGTGTTGAGACGGGTCGCCAGTTCCCGCATGTCGGCGGTGCCGTCGCGACCGACGTAGTCGGCGCACAGGTCGAGCAGGTGGGCGCCCTCACGGGACTGGGCCTTGGCGATGTCGACGCACTCGTCCCACTTCGCGCCGAGCATGGCCTCCCGGAAGGCCTTGGAGCCGTTGGCGTTGGTGCGCTCCCCCACGCTCAGGTAGGAGGTGTCCTGCCGCAGCGGCGTCTCGGCGTACAGGCTCGAGACGGACGCCAGCGCCTGCGGCTCGCGCGCGGCCACCGGACGCCCGCGCACCGACTCCGCGAGCTGGCGGATGTGCTCCGGGGTCGTGCCGCAGCACCCACCGACCAGCGCCAGCCCGAACTCGCCGACGTACTGGGTGAGGGTGGCGGTGAACTCCTCCGGTCCGAGGGGGTAGCGGGCCCCGTCCTTCGTGAGCTCCGGAAGACCCGCGTTGGGCATGCACGCGACGCCGATCCTCGCGAACCGGGACAGGTGGCGGAGGTGCTCGCTCATCTCGGCGGGGCCCGTGGCGCAGTTCAGCCCGATGACGTCGATGCCGAGCGGTTCGAGCGCGGTCAGCGCCGCGCCGATCTCCGACCCCATGAGCATGGTGCCGGTGGTCTCGACGGTCACGTTCACCAGGATCGGGAGGTCGACACCGGCCTCCGCCATGGCGCGCTTCGCCCCCACGATCGCGGCCTTGGACTGCAGCAGGTCCTGGCAGGTCTCGACCTGGAAGGCGTCGATGCCGCCCCGGATCATGGCCGCGGCCTGGGTCTGGTAGCCGTCGCGGATCGTCGAGTACGGGAGGTGCCCCAGGCTCGGGAGCTTCGTGCCGGGACCCATCGACCCCAGCACCCAGCGCGGCCGATCGGGGGTGGACGCCGCGTCCGCCGCCGTGCGCGCGATGCGGGCGCCGGCCTCGGCGAGTTCGGCGATCCGGTCCGGGATGTCGTACTCGCCCAGCGCGGCCAGGTTCGTGCCGAAGGTGTTGGTCTCGATCGCGTCGGCGCCCGCGTCCAGGTAGGCGGCATGGATGGCCGCGACGACATCGGGACGGGTGACGTTGAGGATCTCGTTGCAGCCCTCGAGCCCGGCGAAGTCGCCGTCGACGGACAGCTCGTACCCCTGGAGCATCGTCCCCATGCCCCCGTCGGCGATGACGACGCGGGTGGACAACGCTGTTCTCAGGTCTTGGATCACCGATACAGGATAGGCGAGGCCCTGTCCCGACCCGGAACGGGCCCGCCTCCTGAGCGGCGCGGATGGGCGCGCTAGGGTGATTCGCATGGTAACGCCGCGCCTGACCGACCTTCGGCGTCCGGTCGTGCTGTTCGCGTTCAGCGGCTGGAACGACGCCGGCGACGCCGCCACGGGTGTCATCGACCACCTGAGCGACAGCTACGAGACCGAGTTCGCGTTCCAGCTGGACCCGGACGACTACTACGACCTGACCGAGAACCGTCCCGTGCTCGTGCGCCAGGACAACGGCGAGCGGTCGGTCCAATGGGCCACCACGGAGGTCCTCGTGGCCCACCTCCCGGAGCAGGACCTCGTGCTGGTGAACGGTCCCGAGCCCAACCTCCGCTGGAAGGCGTTCTGTGCATCGCTCGTGTCCGCCTTCCGCTCGATCCGTCCGAAGCGCGTGATCGCCATGGGGGCGATGCTGGCGGACGCGCCGCACAGCCGTCCCGTCCCGGTGTCGGAGGACGGCACCGACTACGAGGGTCCCACCGGTGTCGTGGGCACCCTCGCCCAGGCGTGCCGCGACGCGGGCCTGACCACGACCAGCCTGTGGGCGTCGGTGCCGCACTACGTGGCGGAACCGCCGAACCCCAAGGCGACGCTGGCCCTGGTGCGGCGGGTCGGTGAGTTCCTCGACTCCCCCCTGGATGAGCACGACCTGCCCCAGATGGCGGCGACGTGGGAGATCCGGGTCAACGAGCTCGTCGGGGACGACCCCGACATCGTGGAGTACGTGACCAGCCTCGAGCAGCGCTACGACACCGCCGAGGCGACGGGCGACGAGATCGCCTACGAGTTCGAGCGGTACCTGCGCCGCCGGGGACGCTGAAAGTCGCCAGCGTCGAGCGGCAGGGTTAGCCTCGAGCCACACGAACCCGGAGGGACCAATGGCGCGCCTGTCGGTAGTTGAGTTGCTGGAGGCCGTCTTCGACCGCGTGGTGACCTGGGATCTCCCGGTTGGCGACCCGGCCATCACCTCCACCTACCGGGCGGAGTTGGACGCAGCCCGTGCAAGGACAGGACGTGACGAGTCGATCCTGGCCGGCGAGGCGACGCTGCGCGGACGCCGTGTGGCGTGGGTCGCCGGTGACCCGGCGTTCCTGCTGGGCTCCATCGGGATCGCCGCCGGCGTCCGCCTGACGGGGGCCCTGGAGCGCGCCACCGCCGAGCGCCTGCCCGTGATCGCGTTCCCCGTCGGGGGCGGCACCCGCATGCAGGAGGGCACGGTCGCCTTCCTCCAGATGGTCAAGATCACCGGTGCCGTCATGGCCCACAAGGCCCAGGAACTCCCCTACCTCGTCTACCTGCGCAACCCCACCATGGGCGGCGTGTTCGCCTCGTGGGGGTCGTTGGGCCACGTGACGCTGGCCGAACCCGGGGCGCTGGTCGGCTTCCTCGGTCCACGCGTGTACGAGGCGCTCTACGGCGAGCCCTTCCCGTCCGGAGTGCAACTGTCGGACAACCTGGCCGAACGCGGCGTCATTGACGCGCTCTGCCCGCCGGACGAACTGGGCGAGGCCCTGGACCGCCTGCTGACGGTGATGCTGGCCCGCACCGAGACCGGGCTGACCTCCGAGGCCCGCGCGGTGGCGCCGCCAGCGGCTGCCCCGGTCGAGCTGCCGGACGTGCCCGCCTGGGAATCCGTGCTGCGGACGCGGCGCCGGGATCGTCCCGGACTCCGCGACCTGCTCAGGGTGGCAGCCACCGACGTGACCATGCTGAACGGGACGGGCGACGGCGAATCGCATCCCGGCTCGGTGCTCGCCCTGGCCCGCTTCGGCGAAGCCCCGTGCGTCGTCGTCGGTCAGGACCGCCTGCGGCAGGACGAGCCCCTCGGGCCGGCCGCACTGCGCGAGGTTCGCCGCGGCATCCGGCTCGCCCGAGAACTGCGGTTGCCGCTGGTGAGCGTCATCGACACGCCCGGGGCCGCCCTGTCGAAGGAGGCCGAGGAACGGGGGCTGGCGCCCGAGATCGCCCGCACCCTCAGCGAATTGCTGACGCTGCCGACGCCGACGGTGAGCCTCCTGATGGGTCAGGGTGCGGGCGGCATCGCCCTCGCCCTGAACCCGGCCGATCGCGTCCTGGCCAGCCAGCACGCGTGGCTGGCGCCCCTGCCGCCCGAGGGTGCCTCGGCAATCATGCACCGGACGGTCGACCGCGCCCCCGACGTCGCCACGCTGCAGGGCGTCCGTTCGATCGACCTGCTGGCGGCGGGGATCGTCGACCGGGTCGTCCCGGAGCCGGACGACCCGGCGTCCGATCTCGAGGCGTTCTGTGGAGCGCTCGGCACGGCCCTGCGCGACGAACTGCTGTGTGTCATGGCGATTCCCCGCAAGGAGCGCCGTGCCGCGCGTGCCCAGCGCTACCGCGAGTTGGGTCAGCGCCAATAGTTGTTCGCGGCGGCCACCGTCTGGAACTTGATCGCGACCACCTGCGAGGCCGCGCGAACGGAGCCGTCAGGCGAGAGCTTGGCGGAGCGTGTCGAGCGCCTGTTGCTCCTCGGGTTGCACGCCCTGGGACGCCTCGGCCACCTGCTGGACGGCGGCCAGCACGACCTGCCTGAGGGCGTCCGCGTCGGCGGGGTCCTTGGCGGCGACGGCGGCCAGCGCGGCCTGGAGGTCGGGCACCACGGACGCGTCGAACTCCTCCGGGGACTGCGCCTCGGGGAGGACGAAGCCACCCGTGAGCAGGGAGCGGACGTTCTCCGGGGCCGCGGCCAACGCCCGGGCTCCCGCGGCGCTCTCAGGGAATGCGGCGAAGAAGCCCGGATCGGACTTGGAGACGTACGCCAACGCGTTGAGGACGGCGCGACGGACCTGGTCGGTTTCCTGTTCGGTGTACTCAGCCATGGCTGTCATCTTGGCCACCGGCACCCCGGCTTGTCACCGGCTCTCAGGGAATCCTCAGGGTCTGTGGGTTCCGTGGCGCCGAGGGTCTACTGGATCGCCCGGCGCGGAACGCGCTCGCCCCGGCGGGGGTCCCAGACACCCTCGGGGCGCTGCTCACCACGCAACTCCTCCACCAGGGTGGTGACGGCGTCCATGATGCGCTCGGTGGCGACGCGCATGGCCTCGACGTCGGTGCGTCCCACCAGGTCCGCCAGGTCGACGGGCTGGCCCATGATGATCCGCACGGTCTTGCGCGGGAAGATTCGCGGGAGGGTCAGCTTGCGTCCGGGCATGATCGCGTGGGTCCCCCAGTGGGCCGTCGGGATGACCGGCACCCCGGTGGCCAGCGCGAGCCGTGCCACGCCCGTCCGGGCCGTCTGGGGCCACAGGTCGGGATCGTGCGTCCGGCCCCCCTCGGGGTAGATGCCGACGCACTCCCCCCGCTCCAGCGCAGCCTGCGCCGGGGCCAGGGCGTCACGGGCGTTCACCGAGTTCCGCAGCACCGGAATCTGGTTGCACTGGCGTGCGAACCAGCCCACGACCGGGACCTTCCACAGTTCTGCCTTGCCCAGGTAGCGGGGCCAGCGTCCGGACCAGATGACGTAGCGGCCCACGGCCAGCACATCCGCGTAGGAGACGTGGTTGCTCACCAGCAGCATGCCGCCGCTGGCGGGCAGCTGGCGGGCGTCGTCCCACACCTCGCGGCTGACTGCGCGGAACACCCAGCCGACGAGGACCGCCAGGCCGCGGTAGACGCGACCGTCACCGGGAGCACTGGGCGTGCGCAGCGGGCGCTGGCTGCGGTTGGCGAGTTCCTGGCCCACGATCGGCCTCAGTGCCCGGCACAGCGTGCGTCGGCCAGCTCGCCGAGCGACCGGACCATGACGTCCGGGTCGTCCGCACGGAACACCGCGGAGCCGGCCACGAAGACGTCGGCACCGGCGTCCACGACCTGCTCGATCGTGGACTCGGACACTCCTCCGTCGACCTGGATCCAGATCTCCTGACCGGAGTTCTTGACGATCTCACGCGTGCGGCGGATCTTGCCGAGCATGCCTTCGAGGAACTTCTGCCCGCCGAAGCCGGGGTCGACGGTCATGATCAGGACCATGTCGAACTCGGTGATGATGTCGGCCAGCGGCTCGATGGGGGTCTGCGGGCGCAGGCCGATGGACGCCCGCGAACCGAGCGACCGGATCTGGCGCGCGGTGCGGATCGGTGCGTTGGACGCCTCGACGTGGAAGGTGACGGACTCGCAGCCGATCTCGGCGTAGGCGGGCGCGTGGACATCGGCGTTCTCGATCATCAGGTGGATGTCGAGGAAGGCGTCCTCGTGGTTCTTGCGCAGGCACTCGACCACCGGGAGGCCCAGCGTCAGGTTGGGCACGAAGTGGTTGTCCATGACGTCGATGTGGATGCCGTGCGAGCTGGGGATGCGCCGGATCTCGTCGTCCAGGCTGGCCAGGTTCGCGTTCAGGATGCTCGGATGGATGCGGTTCGCCACAGGCCGACTCTACCGGCGTGGGGTCAGGATCGGCGCAGCGTTGCCAGGAACATGGCATCCGTCCCGTGCCGGTGCGGCCACAGTTGGACGTAGGGGCCCAGGGCAGCGTCCTCGACGCCGGGCAGCGCGGCGGGGGCGTCCAACACCTCCACGTCGTCACGCTCAGCGAGCACCGCCTCGAGGACGCCACGGGTCTCGTCCGCGTGGGGTGAGCACGTGACGTAGGCGACGACCCCGCCCGGGGCCGCCGAGTCGAGCGCCGCGTTGAGCAGGCGACGTTGCAGCGGGACGAGGGCCGCGAGGTCGGCGGGGGTTCGCCGCCATCGCGACTCCGGACGCCGCCGTAGCGCCCCCAGTCCGGTGCAGGGCACGTCGGCCATGACGCGGGCGAAGGTGTTGGACGGCCAGGCCGGACGGGTGCCGTCGGCGGCGATGACCACGGGGGCGTGCGCCCCCTCGTAGGCGCGCAGGGCGTTCGCGACCAACTGGGCCCGATGGGGCTGCAGCTCGGAGGCCAGCAGGGTCTGCCCAGCTCCGCGTGCCAGGCCCGCCAGCAGGGCCGCCTTGCCGCCCGGGCCGGCGCAGAGGTCCAGCCAGGGGCCCTCGGGAGCTTCGGTCTCGGCCAGGGCCCACGCCACCAGCTGGCTGCCCTCGTCCTGGACACCGGCTCGACCCTCGCGCACGGCCGCGACGTCAGCGGGGTTGCCGGCCCGGCGGGCCCCGAACGGTGAGTGCACCGTGGGCCGGCCGTCCAGTTCCCCAATCTCGGCGAGTCCGGGACGGACCACCAGCGTGGGGAGGGGCGCGACGTTGTTCGCGGCGAGGGCGGCCTCCGCCTCGTCGCCCAGCAGGGTGACGTGGGCCTCCGCGATCCAGCGGGGGTGGTGGGTCCGGAGGGCCAGGGCACCCAGGGCGTCCTCCTCCCGGGACAGCTCCGCGATCCAGCCGTCCATGTCGCGGGCGGAGACCTTGCGCAGGACGGCATTGGTCAGCCCGGCGACCTTCTCCCCCACCTCGGCGGCGGCGAGGTCGACCGTGGCGGCGATCGCGGCGTGCGGGGGCACCCGCATGGACAGCAGTTGGTGCGCGCCCAGGCGCAGCGCGTCCGCCAGTGATGGGTCGAAGCCGTCCCGGCCGGACGCCGCGGCCAGGATCCGGTCGTACGTGCCGAGCAGCCGGCAGGTCCCGGAGACGAGTTCGGTGACGAAGGCCGCGTCCCTGGCCTCCAGGTGGGCCTCCCCCAGCACGCGCGCGGTCTCGAGGTTCGCGTAGGCGTCCTGCTGCGTGACCGCCCCGAGGATGCGGTACGCCAGGAGACGCGGCCGGTCCGGACGCCGGCGCCGCAACCTGCGGTTGGCCCGGCCCCCTGAGGTTGCCCGGCTCCCCGGGCCGGCGGACGGGCCCATCAGGCGAACCGGACCGTGTCATGCAGGCCGCGACCCCAGTCGGCGGCGGCCATCTCCTTCTTGCCCTGCGGCTGGACCCGGACGAGTTCGAGGGCCCAGGTGCCCGTCCCGACCAGAACCCTGCGCTTCTCCACCCGGACCTCGCCCGGCGCGAGGCCCTCCTCCAGCGTGGGTGCGGCGAGTGCGACCTTGAAGCGCTCCGCGTCGCCGTCACCCACGGTGGCCATGGTCCAGGCCATCGGCTCGGGTGAGCACCCGCGGATCAGGCGCTCGAGTTCGACCGCGGGACGGCTCCAGTCGAGGTGCGCCTCCTCGACGGTGATCTTCGGGGCGAGGGTCAGCCGTTCGAGGTCGACCTGCGGGACGGGCGTGGCGCCCGCGGCAATGGCATCGAGGGTGTCCACGAGGAGACGGGCCCCCGCCACCGCCAGGGTCTGCAGCAACTCCCCGGCCGTCTCGGTGCCCTCCAAGGCGTGCGTGATGGTGCCGTACACCGGCCCGGCGTCCAGTTCCCGCACGAGTCGGAAGGCCGTCGCACCGGTGACATCGTCACCGGCCATGATGGCGCGCTGCACGGGAGCAGCGCCGCGCCAACGGGGCAGCAGGGAGAAGTGCAGGTTCACCCACCCATGGACCGGGATGTCCAGGACGTCCTGGGGCACGAGCGCGCCGTAGGCGACGACCGGGCAGACGTCCGGCGCGAGCGCGGTGAGGGCCTCGACGAAATCGGGGTCGCGTGGGTGCACCGGCTTGAGCACCGGGATCCCCCGCTGCTGGGCCCAGGCCCCCACCGCGCTCGGCAGCAGCTTCCTGCTGCGGCCACGGGCGGCGTCCGGCCGGGTGACGACCGCGACGACCTCGTGGTCGGAGGCGACCAGGGACTCCAGCGAGGGCAGGGCGACGGACGGGGTTCCGGCAAAGACGAGACGCACCCCGACAGCTTACGGCGCCCGGGCTCCGGAGTTGTGCCCCCTCACCAGGGGTCGACCTGGAGGCGCATGGCTCCGGGGGCCTTGCGCGAGAGCCGGTCGGCGACGACCTCCTTCAGCCCGGACACGAGGAGGTCGCCGTGGGCCGGGGGGCACCGGACGGTCAGCCGCCACGTCTCCCCTTCCTTCGACTCCAGCGGCACGGGCCCGAAGGGCTCGCCACCGGGCACCGGACGCCACGCCGCCTCTGCCTCGTCGAGCGCTGCCCGCGGCCCGTCGAACTGGACGAGCCGCGCCGCCGGCGGGAACCGGGTCTCGACGCGCTCGGCGTACTCGCGGGCGGCGAAGCCCCCCACATCGAGGCGGACCAGCGCCTGCAGGGCCCGAGCATCCGGCTCCCCCACGGCCATGACCGTGCCGCCACGGGCGGCCGGGCGGACGAGGGCGCACACCGACAGCCAACGGCGCAGGGCCTCCTCGGCCGCACGCAGGTCCGGTCGGCCCAGCAGCAGGCCCGTGTCCATCAGAATCGCCGCCGCATAGCCACCGACGGCCGACGGCTCGGCACCGGGCGTGGCCAGCACCAGCGCCGGCTCATCGGCGACCGTGTCCAGCAGGTGCCCTGACCACGATTGGAGCACCCGCACCCGGGGAAATGCGCGTCCCAGCTCCTCGGCGGTGCGCCGAACGCCGACGCGCGGTGCCCGCACCGTGGTGTCGCCACACTCGGGGCACTGCCACGGACCCTCCAGCGGTCCACACGTGGAGCACACCAGGGTGAGCTCCCCGCCGCGAACCCGCTCACCCCGAAGCGGGAGTGAGCACCGCGGGCACCGGGCGAGGTTCCGACAGGCCTGACAGGCCATGCTGGGTGCGTACCCGGCCCGTGGGACCTGCAAGAGCACGGGCCCGGACGTCAGCCCCGCCCGGATGGCGGCGAAGACGTCGCGGGGCAACCGGGCGGTGTGGGCGGCCGGATCGCGATCCTCGGCGCGCTCGTCGGCCGAGGCGATGCGGACCGCCGGACCCAGCCTCCGTACCTCGCGGGCCTCGTGGGCCAAGGGGACCAGCCACCCGCGTTCCACCAGTGCCTCGACCTCGGCCGTGCGGCCGTACCCGGCCAGCAGGAGACCGCACTGCTCGCGGCTGGCGCGCAGGGCCGCGACCTCGCGGGCATGGGGGTAGGGGGCCCGCGGTTCGGCCAGCGCATCGTTGCCCTCGTCCCACACGACCACCAGCCCGAGGTCGTGCACCGGGGCGAACACGGCTCCGCGCGTGCCCAGCACGAGACGAACGTCCCCCCGGGCCACCGCGAGGAAGTTCCGGTAGCGGGCGGCCGGACCGAGGTCGGCCGACAGCGTGGTGAAACTCCCCGCCCCGAACGCCTGCGTGCACCGGGCCGCCAAGGCCGCCAGGGCGTCCGCGTCCGGCACCACGACGAGCGCCCCCCGCCCCGAGCGCAGCACGGCGCCCGCGGCGTCCACCACGCCACCGGCCCAATCCCCCGGACGGTCGGCCACCGGGACCGGGTTCCAGGCCGCGCGCAGGGGCTCACCGGAGGCCAGGCCGGCGAGGTAGCGTTCCCCACCCGGGTAGGTGCCCAGCACCCCCGGCAGGTCGGAGGTGGTCGCCTCCGGACGCTCGGGCCGGGCCGCGGCCTCGGACGCCGCGTGCCGCGGTGGGATCGCGAGGCGGGCGACGTCGGAATAGGTGCCGCCCCAGTGGTCGGCCACCGCCCGCACGAGGCCCGCGACCGGTCGGGTGAGGACGACCTCGGGGGAGGTCACCCGCTCCAGCGGCGCCAGTCGATCCAGCTCGCTGCCGTCGACGACCTCCAGCACCCACCCGTCGCGCAGCTTGCCGGCGAAACGTACGCGGACGCGCACGCCGGGACGCACGGCGTCCGCCTGCGCGTCGGTGATGGAGTAGTCGAAGACACGATCCAGGTGCGGGAGCGGCACATCGACGGCCACCCGAGCGACGCGCGGCGGCGTCGGCTGGGTTGCGGTCATGAAGGGATCCTAGGGCGGGACTCTGACAATCCCCGCCCGGGGCGGAGCCTCAGCCGCGGACGGCCGCCGCCAGCGCCTCGGCACGGTCCGTGCGCTCCCACGTCATCTCGGGGAGTTCACGGCCGAAGTGGCCGTAGTTGGTGATGCGCGAGTAGATCGGGCGCAGCAGGTCGAGGTCGTGGATGATCGCGGCCGGACGGAGGTCGAAGACCTGCTTGATGGCGTCGTTGATCTGCTCGACGGGCACGGTCTCGGTGCCGAAGCACTGCGTGTACAGGCCCACCGGGTGTGCGCGGCCGATGGCGTAGGCCACCTGCACCTCGCACCGGGTCGCCAACCCCGCGGCCACCACGTTCTTGGCCACCCAGCGCATCGCGTAGGCAGCTGAACGGTCCACCTTGGACGGATCCTTGCCGGAGAAGGCGCCGCCGCCGTGGCGGGCCATGCCGCCATAGGTGTCGACGATGATCTTGCGCCCCGTCACGCCGGCATCGCCCATCGGGCCGCCGATGACGAACTTGCCGGTGGGGTTCGTGTAGGTCTTGCGGCCCTCGGAGCTGATGTCGTAGCGGGCCAGCACCGGGTCGATCACGTGGCGGACGAGGGCGTCCTTGACGATCCCGTCGCGCCAGGCGGCCTCGGTGTGCTGGGTGGACACCACGACGGTGTCGACCCTGACCGCGCGGTCACCCTCGTACTCGATGGTGACCTGGGTCTTTCCGTCCGGCAGCACCCACTCCAGTTCCCCGTCCTTGCGCACCTCCGCGAGGCGCTCGGACAGCCGGTGGGCGATGTCGATGGGCAGGGGCATCAGGGTGGGGGTGTCCGTGCACGCGTAGCCGAACATGAGGCCCTGGTCACCGGCACCCTGACGGTCGTAGGCATCGACGGCCACGCCGTCACGCACCTCCTCGGCGTTGTCCACGCCCTGGGCGATGTCGGGGCTCTGCGAGCCCAGCGACACCAGCACGCCGCAGCTCTTGCCGTCGAACGACGCGGCCGCACGGTCGTAGCCGGTGGACACGATGCGCTCGCGCGCGATGCTCGAGATGTCGGCGTAGGCGGTGGTCGTCACCTCGCCCGCCACCACCACGGTGCCGGTGGTCACGAGCGTCTCCACCGCGACGCGGCTGTTGACGTCCTGCTCCAGCAGGGCGTCCAGGACGGCGTCGCTGACGGAGTCCGCCAGCTTGTCCGGGTGCCCCTCGGTGACCGACTCCGACGTGAACAGACGACTCACGAATCCCCCTTCGACGCCACGACGGCGTCCCAGATGCGGTGCGCGATGACGGCCTTGTCGCCGCTCGCAGTCGCCACCGGCCCGGTGGCGTCGATGATGGTGACGGCGTTGCTCTCCGACCCGAAGACGGCGCCGCCGCTGACGTTGTTGAGGACGAGCAGGTCGCAGCCCTTGCGCGACAGCTTCTCCCGGCCGAGCGCGAGCAGGTCGGCGTCGTCGCTGGCCGTCTCCGCCGCGAAACCGACGATGACCTGGTCGTGGGGACGGTCGTGGCTCAACGTCGCCAGCACGTCCGTGGTCTGGCGCAACTCGAGGGTGAGGCCGCCGTCCCCGACCTTCTTGATCTTCCCGCCGGCCGGCGCCACCGGCGTGAAGTCGGCGGGGGCTGCCGCCATGACGATGACGTCGGCGTCCGGCTGCAGGCGCCGCATGGCGTCCGCCAGGTCGGCGGTCGAGGCGACCCGGACCACCTCCGCGCCGCTCGGGATCGGCAACGCGACGTTGGCGGCCACCAGCGTCACCCGGGCTCCGCGCAGGGCGGCGGCCTGGGCGAGGGCCAGGCCCTGGCGTCCGGACGAGGAGTTGCCGAGGAACCGGACCGGGTCGAGTGCCTCGTGGGTGCCGCCGGCCGAGACGACGACGTGGCGCCCCGACAGGTCACGCGAGCGGACGGCGGCGACCGCCTCGGGCGAATGCAGCAGCGATGCGGCGACCGCGGCGATGTCGAAGGCCTCGGGCAGGCGACCCGGACCGGTGTCGGCACCGGTGAGGCGCCCCGAGGCGGGATCCATCACCAGGACCCCCCGCTCGCGCAGGGTGGCGACGTTCGACTGCGTGGCGGCGTGCTCCCACATCTCGGTGTGCATCGCCGGGACCATCAGCACGGGGCACGTGGCGGTCAGCAGCACGTTGGTCAGCAGGTCGTCGGCCCGGCCGGACGCCGCTCGCGCCAGCAGGTCGGCGGTCGCGGGTGCCACGACCACGAGGTCGGCGGACTGCCCGATCCGGACGTGCGGCACCTCGGTGACGGCGTCGAAGACACCGGTGTGGACGGGCTGCCCCGACAGGGCGGCCCACGTCGTCTCCCCCACGAACTGCAGCGCGTTCGGGGTGGGGACGACGGTGACCTCGTGGCCGCCCTCGCGAAAGCGCCGGAGGACCTCGCACGCCTTGTAGGCGGCGATTCCTCCGGCGACCCCCAGGACGATGCGGCTCACCTCAGGCCCCCGGGAGACGACGGCTCAGGCCAGGTCGTCAGGATCGAACGGGCCCAGCCCGAAGTCGGGATCCGCCTCGGCCTGGGCGCGCGCGGCGGCCTCGGCCTCGGGGTCGATCTCGGTGACCTCGAGCACGTCGGCGGCGATCTCGCGCAGGGCGATGGTCAGCGGCTTCTCCTGCACCGAGGTCTCGACCAGCGGGCCGACGTTCTCGAGCAGGCCCTCGCCGAGCTGGCTGTAGTAGGCGTTGATCTGACGGGCGCGCTTGGCTGCGAACAGGACCAGGCGGTACTTGGAGTCAACCTTGCTCAGGAGGTCGTCGATCGGCGGGTTGGTGATGCCCTCAGGGATGGTGGTGCTCAACGTCAACCTTCTTCACTTGGTGTGATGGGTCTACAAACCCAAGGAGCTTACCAGCTTGGCCACGGTCTCGCCCAACTCGTCGTTCACGATGACCTCGTCGAACTCCTCGGCGGCCGCCATCTCGACCCGCGCGGTCTCGAGGCGTCGGGCCACCTGGTCGGGCGACTCGGTGCCGCGGCCCTCCAACCGGTTCACGAGCGTCGACCAATCCGGCGGGGCGAGGAACACGAAGTGCGCCTCCGGCAGGGTCTCACGCACCTGGCGGGCACCTTGGAGGTCGATCTCCAGGATCACCGGGCGGCCCTGGGCGGCCGCCTCGAGGACCGGCGCGGCCGGGGTTCCGTACCGATGACGCCCGTGCACGACCGCCCACTCGAGCAGGCCGTTGGACGCCACGAGGTCGTCGAATTCAGCGTCGGACAGAAACCGGTAGTGGATGCCGTCCACCTCACCGGGGCGCGGGGGCCGGGTCGTCGCCGAGATGGACACCCAGATCTCCGGGTGTGAGCTCCGCAACCGCTGCACCACGGTGCCCTTCCCGACCCCCGCCGGGCCGGAGAGGACCGTGATGCCATGCCTCACTTGAACTCGGTCTTGAGGCCGGCCACCTGGTGCCGGCCCAGACCGCGGATGCGGCGGTTGGGAGCGATGTCCAACTTCTCCATGACGGCGGCCGCACGCTTCTCGCCCACGCGCGGGAGCGACTTCAGCAGGTCCACGACCTTGATGTGGGCCAGCACGTCGTCCTCCGCCGCGACGTCCAGGGCTGCGGCGAGCGACAACTCACCGGTCCTCACCTTCGCCTTGTGGTCGGCGCGGGCGCGGCGAGCTTGCGTGGCGGCGGCACGAGCAGCCTGCAACTGCTCCGGCGTCAGCTGGGGAATGGACACAACTTGCTCCCAACGTTCTTGTCAAGGGGCGTCGACTGGCGTTCCGGCTGCGCCCGTACCATCTGAGTCGCGACAAATGGTAGCAATCAGCGGTCGAGAAATGTCCCAACCCTTGTCCGAAGAGACTCAGGGTCGGGTCCCGCCTGCAAGATGCCCCGCCCCACCATGGGGAGCACGTTGTCGAGCGCGGGCCCGAACAGGCCCGGGAGGTCCTCCATGCGTCCGCCCTGGGCCCCGATTCCGGGCACCAGGATGGATCCGTTGAACTCCGACACATCGATGCCGATGCTGCCGTGGGAACCCCCGACCACCAGGCCGATCGCCCGGGTCCGGGCGCGGGTGTTCAGTTCCCTGGCCGCGTCGACGATCTCCTGGGCGACCGAGCCGTCCCGTCCCAGCGCGAGCTGGACGCGCCCGCCCTCGGGGTTGGACGTGCGCGCCAGGACGTACACGCCCTTGTCGAAGGCGATCGCGCGCTCGAAGGCCGGCGCCAGGGACCCGAAGCCGAGGTAGGGGGACAGGGTCACCGCGTCTCCGGCCAGCGAGGAGTCCCGGCCGAGGTACGCCTCGGCGTACGCCTCCATCGTCGAACCGATGTCGCCGCGCTTCGCGTCCACGATCGAGAGTGCCCCCGCGGCGCGGATGTCGACGAGGAGCCGCTCCAGCACGGCGATGCCGGCCGAGCCGTACACCTCGAAGAAGGCCGCCTGCGGCTTGAACACCGCGACCCGATCGCCCAGCGCGTCCACGATCGTGCGGCAGTACTGCTCCAGCCCGGACGCCGTCAACGGGAATCCCCACGCGGCGAGCAGGTTCGCGTGCGGGTCGATTCCCACGCAGAGATTGCCCCGCTCGGCGACGACCGCCTTCAAGCGCTGCCGATACGTGCTCATCGAACCTCCTCGTTGATGTCCGCGATCAGGGCCGGGCCCGCGTAGACGAAGCCAGTGTAGAGCTGGACCAGGCTCGCACCGGCGTCGATGAGCGCCCGCGCGTCCGTCGCCGTCATGACGCCACCCGAGCCGATCACCGGCAGGTCGGTGTGCGCCGCCACGTACCCCACCACCTCACGGGCTCGGGCGGTCAGCGGACGCCCGGAGAGGCCACCCGCCTCGTGGGCGAGGTCGGCGTCGGCGGGGGCGAGCCCGTCGCGGCTCAACGTGGTGTTCGTGGCGATGATCCCGGCAACGCCCGCGTCCGCCGCCGCGGCCAGCACCTCGTCGACCTGGGGCCATGTGAGGTCGGGTGCGATCTTCACGAACACCGGGACCGGCGACGCCGGGGTCGCGACGCGGGCCCGCGCGGTGAGGGCTCCGAGGAGTTCGACGAGCGCTCCCCCATCCTGCAGGGAGCGCAGCCCGGGCGTGTTGGGGCTGGAGACGTTCACGGCGATGTAGTCGGCGTGCGGGTGCACCGCGTCGAACGACGTGAGGTAGTCGGCGACGGCGTCCTCCACGGGGACGACCTTGGTCTTGCCGAGGCTGATGCCCAGCGGGATGCCGGCCGCGCCGTTGCCGCGGTACACCCCGGCCGCGGCCAGCCGGACAGCCAGGGCGCCGGCCCCGTGGTTGTTGAAGCCCATCCGGTTCACGAGGCCGCCGGACGCCTTGGCTCGGAACACGCGCGGCTTGGGGTTGCCCGGCTGTCCTTGGGCGGTGACCGTGCCCAGCTCCGCGAAGGCGAAGCCCAGGTGCTGCCAGGCCAGGGCGGCGAGGCCGTCCTTGTCCATCCCGGCGGCGAGGCCGACACGTCCGGGGAAGCGGATGCCGGCCACCTCGACCGGGCTGCCCGGCGTGGCGGTGAGGGCGCCCACCAGGGAACCCGCACCCGGGGCCCGGGCGAGCAGCGCGAGGGCACGGATCATGTCCTCGTGGATGCGCTCCGGGTCGCCCCCGCGGGCGGCGAACAGGATCGGACGCAGGATCCGCGCGTAGCCCCCGGCGACCAGCGCGCGTCTCATCGGACGCCCGTCCTGCCTCCAGCCCGGTCCGCGGCGGCGAGCTGTGCGAGCTCCGCGGCGATGTCGGCGTTCCAGGCCTGGAGCGGTCGGACACCCACCTCCCCGGCCTGGGCCGCCTCGATGCCCTGCACCGCCGCGGAGAGTCCCTGCACGGTGGTGATGATCGGGATGTCCTTCAGGATCGCCGCTGACCGGATCGACCAGCCGTCCCGGCGGGGCTGGCCGTCGGGGCTGGCGCCCTGGGGGGTGTTGAAGATCAGGTCGACCTCGCCCCCGAGGATCGCGTCCACGACGGTCGGCTCGCCGTTCTCCCCCCGTCCCTGGTGGGCCTTGCGCAGCACCTCGACGGCGATGCCGTTGCGGCGCAGCACCTGCGCGGTGCCGGCGGTGGCGACGATGCGGAAGCCCAGGTCGACCAGGCGCTTGACCGGGAAGATCGCATGGCGCTTGTCGCGGTTGGCGATCGAGACGAACGCCGTCCCCGAGGTCGGGAGGCCGCCGTAGCTGCCCGTCTGGCTCTTCGCGAAGGCCGTCCCGAAGCGCTCGTCCAGCCCCATGACCTCACCCGTGGACTTCATCTCCGGCCCGAGGAGCGAGTCGACGGAGGCACCCTCCGACGTCCGGAACCGGTTGAACGGCATCACGGCCTCCTTGACGGCGATGGGCGCCGACTCGAGGAGGCGGGCACCGTCCCCGTCGGCGCGCAGGACCCCGGCGGCGCGCAGGTCGGCGATGGACTCCCCGAGCATGAGTCGTGCGCACGCCTTCGCCAGCTGGGTACCGGTCGCCTTCGAGACGAAGGGGACCGTCCGCGACGCGCGGGGGTTCGCCTCCAGGACGAACAGGGTGTCGCCCTGCAGCGCGAACTGGATGTTCACCAGACCCCGGACGCCGACACCCCCGGCGATCGCCTCGGTCGCGGTGCGGATCCGGTCGATGGCGTCGTCGCCGAGGGTGATCGGGGGCAGCGTGCACGCCGAGTCTCCCGAGTGGATGCCGGCCTCCTCGATGTGCTCCATGACGCCGCCGAGGTAGAGCTCCGTGCCGTCATAGAGGGCGTCCACGTCGATCTCGATCGCGTCGTCCAGGAACCGGTCGACCAGAACCGGCTGCTGCGGCGTGATGAACGTGGCCCGCTCGATGTAACCGACCAGCGCGTCGTCGTCGTAGACGATCTCCATGCCGCGACCGCCCAGCACGTAGCTGGGCCGGACGAGGACCGGATAGCCGATCCTGTTGGCGATCTCGAGGGCCTCGGCGGAGCTCTGCGCCATGCCGTACTTGGGGGCGGGCAGCCCGGCCGCCGTCAGGACGTCCCCGAAGGCGCCCCGCTCCTCGGCCAGGTGGATGGCCTCGGGGGCGGTGCCGACGATCGGCACCCCATTGTCCTTCAGCGCCTGGGCCAGCTTCAGCGGGGTCTGGCCGCCGAGCTGGACGATGACGCCCGCCACCGGACCCTTGGCGGCCTCGGCGTGGTAGACCTCGAGCACGTCCTCCAGGGTGAGCGGCTCGAAGTACAGCCGGTCCGAGGTGTCGTAGTCGGTCGAGACGGTCTCCGGGTTGCAGTTGACCATGACGGCCTCGTACCCGGCCTCGCGCAGCGCCATGGCCGCGTGCACGCACGAGTAGTCGAACTCGATGCCCTGCCCGATCCGGTTCGGGCCTGACCCGAGGATGAGGACCGCCTCCTTGGTGCGGTCCTCGACCTCGTCCTCCTCGTCGTAGGACGAGTAGTGGTACGGCGTCCGCGCGGCGAACTCGGCGGCACACGTGTCGACGGTCTTGTAGACCGGCTTGACGCCCAGCGCCCACCGGACGCCGCGCACCACCTCGTCCGACGTGTTGCGCAGCAGGGCGATCTGGTGGTCGGACAGGCCGGTCCGCTTGGCGCGGCGCAGCAACTCGGGATCCACGGCGTCGGCGTCCCGGACGCGCTGGGCCATCTCCCAGATGGACAGGATCTCGTCGAGGAACCAGGGGTCGATCCTCGTTGCCGCGTGCACCTGCTCCACGGTCGCGCCGGCGCGGAAGGCGCGCATGACGAGCTGGAGGCGTCCGTCGTGCGGACGGGCGGCCGCCGCGAGGATCTCGTCGACCGGCTCGGTGACCGGGGAGGTGAAGTCGAACGGCGCCTTCGGGTCCTCGAGCGAGCGGAGCGCCTTGTTGAGGGCCTCGGTGAAGTTGCGGCCGATCGCCATCGCCTCGCCGACGGACTTCATGTGGGTGGTGAGGGTGTCGTCCGCGCTGGGGAACTTCTCGAACGCAAAGCGTGGGACCTTGACCACGACGTAGTCCAGCGTCGGCTCGAAGGACGCCGGCGTCTCGGCGGTGATGTCGTTGGGGATCTCGTCGAGCGTGTACCCCACGGCGACCTTCGCGGCGATCTTCGCGATCGGGAAGCCCGTCGCCTTGGACGCCAGCGCCGAGGACCGCGACACGCGCGGGTTCATCTCGATGACGACCATGCGCCCGTCGACCGGGTTGATCGCGAACTGGATGTTGCAGCCGCCCGTGTCGACGCCCACCTCGCGGATGATGGCGATCGCGACGTCGCGCATCGCCTGGTACTCGCGGTCGGTGAGGGTCATCGCCGGGGCGACGGTGATCGAGTCGCCCGTGTGGACGCCCATCGGGTCGAGGTTCTCGATCGAGCAGATGATGACGACGTTGTCCGCCTTGTCGCGCATCACCTCCAGCTCGTACTCCTTCCAGCCCAGGATCGACTCCTCGGCCAGCACCTCCGTCACCGGAGACGCGGCCAGACCGATGGCGGCCATCTCGCGCAGTTCGTCCTCGTTGTGCGCGAATCCCGAGCCGACGCCGCCCATCGTGAAGGAGGGGCGCAACACGAGCGGGTAGCCGAGCTGCGAGGCGGCGGCGAGCACCTCGTCGAGGGTGTGGCAGACGAAGGACCGCGCCGACTCCGGGTTCGCGCCCGGGACGTCGAGTCCGGAGACGATCTCCTTGAACTTTTCGCGGTCCTCCCCCCGCTGGATTGCGTCGAAGTTGGCGCCGATCATCTCGACGCCGTACTTGGCCAGCACGCCGTTCTCGTGCAGCGCGACGGCGGTGTTGAGGGCCGTCTGGCCGCCGAGGGTCGGCAGGATGGCGTCCGGCCGCTCGATCGCGATGACCTTCTCGACCATCTCCGGGGTGATGGGCTCGAGGTAGGTGGCGTCGGCGAACTCGGGGTCGGTCATGATCGTCGCCGGGTTGGAGTTCACCAGGACGACCCGGTACCCCTCCTCGCGCAGGACGCGACAGGCCTGGGTGCCGGAGTAGTCGAACTCGCAGGCCTGGCCGATGACGATCGGGCCCGAGCCGATGACGAGGATCGACGAGATGTCGGTGCGCTTGGGCATCAGTTCTCCTTGGCAGCAGCGAGGACGTCGACGAACCGGTCGAACAGGTGGGCGGAGTCGTGCGGTCCGGCCGCGGCCTCCGGGTGGTACTGGACGCTGAACCCGCGGACGCGACCCGCGGCGTCCGTCAGCTCGAGGCCCTCGACGACGTCATCGTTGAGGCAGACGTGGCTGACGCGGGCCGTGCCCCACCGCGTCGCCGTGTCGGCGTCCAGGGGCGCATCGACGGCGAAGCCGTGGTTCTGGGCGGTGATCTCGACCAGGCCCGTGGACCGGTCCAGGACGGGCACGTTGATGCCGCGGTGGCCGTACTTGAGCTTGTACGTGCCGAACCCGAGGGCGCGTCCGAAGATCTGGTTGCCGAAGCAGATGCCGAAGTAGGGGATCTCGGCGTCCAGCACCTCGGTGAGCAGCGCCACGGCCTCGTCGGCGGCGGCCGGGTCACCGGGCCCGTTGCTGAAGAAGACACCGTCGGCGCCCGTCGCGCGGATGTCGTCCAGCGTGCTGGAGGCGGGCAGGACGTGCACCTCGATGCCTCGGCGAGCCATGAGCTCGGGGGTCATCTCCTTGATGCCGAGGTCGATGGCGGCCACGGTGAAGCGCTTGTCACCCTGGGCCGGCACGACGAGGGGCTCGGCGACGGTCACGTCGCCGACGAGGTTGGCGCCGGCCATCGGCGGCTGCTCGAGCACCCGGGCGAGGAGCTTCTCGGGGTCCAGTTCGATGGTCGAGATGCCGACGCGCATCGCCCCGCGCTCGCGCAGGTGGCGGGTCAGCGCGCGGGTGTCGACCTCGGCGATCCCGACCACGCCCTGGGCCCGCAGGACCTCGTCCAGCGAGCGGGTGGAGCGCCAGTTGGAGCGGAGGCGGCTGGCGTCCCGGACGACGTAGCCGGACACCCAGATGCGGCGCGACTCGTCGTCCTCGTCGTTCCACCCGGTGTTGCCGATGTGCGGCGCGGTGGCCACGACCACCTGCCGTCGGTAAGAGGGATCCGTCAGGGTCTCCTGGTAGCCGGTCATCCCGGTCGAGAAGACCGCCTCGCCGAAGGTCTCGCCGGCCGCCCCGAAGGACACTCCACGAAACGATCGACCGTCTTCGAGGACCAACAGTGCTGGTACGTCGTCTCGAAGTTCCATGGAGGTGTCCTTCCTCACGTGTCCTGGTTGTCCCCCGGGTTCGCGACGGCGAGCCGTTCGGCAGCCGCCGAGAGCACGCCGTTCAGGAACGACGGCGAACTCGGGGTGGAGAGCTCGGCGGCCAGGTCGACCGCCTCGTTGATGGCCACCTTCGGTGGCGTGTCGGTGTGCACGATCTCGTACAGGGCGATGCGCGCCAGGTTGCGGTCGACGTGGGCCATGCGGTCCAGCGTCCACGCCCCCGTGAGGACGGCCGCGATGGCGTCGTCCAGCTCATCGAGGTGCGCGACCACGCCGTTGACCAGTTCGATGGTGAAGGGCCGGACGGGGGGTTCCCCCAGGCCGATGCGCTCGGCGAGCGTGTCGGTCGCGGGACGGTCGCGCAGCTCGCTCTCGTACAGGATGTCGAGGGCGCGCTTGCGGGCCTTGGTCCGCGTCGAGTTGTCGCGGTTCTGGGTCACCCGTTGACCCGGCCGAGGTAGCTGCCGTCGCGGGTGTCGACCTTGACCTTGGTGCCCGACTCGATGAACAGCGGGACCTGGATCTCCTTGCCCGTCTCCAAGGTTGCGGGCTTGGTGCCCGCGGAGCTGCGGTCACCCTGCAGGCCCGGCTCGGTGTAGGTGATCTCGAGCTCGACCGACGCGGGGAGGTCGATGTAGAGCGGGTTGCCCTCGTGGGTGGCCACGATGGCGTTCTGGTTCTCCAACATGTAGTCCTTGGCGTCGCCGACCACCTCCTCGGAGATGTTCAGCTGCTCGAAGGTGTCGGTGTCCATGAAGACGAAGGCCTCGCCGTCGTGGTACAGGTACTGCATTTCGCGGCGGTCGACCGTCGCGCTCTCGACCTTGGTGTCGGAGTTGAAGGTCTTGTCGATGATCTTGCCGCTGGTGACGTTCTTGAGCTTGCTGCGGACGACGGTGTTGCCCTTGCCCGGCTTGTGGTGCTGGAACCACTGGACCTGCCACAGCTGGCCGTCGATGACCAGGACGGTGCCGTTCTTGAGGTCGTTCGTGGAGATCGTGGGCATGGGTGTTCCTTCCGGCGTCGCGTTACCGACGGGCCAGTCTACCGGTGCGAGCGGCTCGTCGCGAACCGGGACGCCAACCTTGCGCGGCAAGGTAGTGACGAGCCCTGCCCAACGTTTGCCCCTGCGCCCGAGCCGGCTGGCGCCGAGATCGCCGCCACGTGCGACCGGGCCGGCATCCGCTTGTTGGGGCTGCGCGTGGCGACCCCGAACGGTGTCGGCGGCCTCGGGGTCGCCGCGTGACACCTCCGTGGCGGTCACTCCGGGCGGTGAGGGTCCAACTGACCCAGGCGACGGCCCTCCTTGACGTCCGCCAACAACCGGAAGCGGGCCTCGGCGTGGGGCAGGCTGACCGCCTCCATCTCGCACGCCAGCGCGTCCGACCCCGCCTCGCGCAACCCGGCTATGACGCCCCCGATGTCCTCGGGCGTCCGGTTCTGGTTCAGCTTCGCCTTGGCCTCCACACGGGCGATGGGCAGCTCGATCCCCACGACGGCGCGCAGCATCCTGTCGATCGCCTCAGGATCGACGCGCCGGGAGTCGTACCCGAACCGGTCCGACAGCTCGAACACCGCGTCCCGCGTCCAGTCGGGGTCGTCGTGGACGACCAACGGGCCGTAGGCGTGGACGGTGACGTAGTTCCACGTGGGGACGCCCGGGGCCTCGGCGTTCGAGGGGAACCAGTCGGGGTGGATGTAGCCGTCCGGGCCCGACAGGATCGCCAGGGCGTCGCCGAGGTGGGGCTCCTTCCACACCGGGTTCACGCGCGTGACGTGCAGGACGAGCGACCCCCAGCCCTCGCCGGACGGGTCCGGGCGCCAGGCCACGGGCAACAGGGTCGCGACGGGCCCCGTTTCGTGCGCCGTCACCAGCTGGGCGGTCTCGGCGGACGCGAGGAGCGAACCGATGTGCTCGTCCGTCATCGAGAAGTGCCGGGGGGTGTACATCAGGCCGTCAGTTCCTCATAGGTGGCGCGCAGGACGTCCTCGTCGGGGGCTTGCGCGATGAACGGCCGGGCGACCCCGTCGAGCAGCACGAAGCGCAAGGCACCGCCGCGGGACTTCTTGTCGAGGTTCATCGTGGCGCGCAGTTCGTCCCAGACCCCCGCCCGATACGTGAGCGGCAGTCCCACCCCGCTGAACACTGCGCGGTGGCGCTCCACGAACGCGTCGTCGGCGTGTCCGAGGTTGCGCGACAGCAGCGCCGCGTACTGGGCCCCGATCGACACGGCGTACCCGTGCGCCATCGTGTAGTCCTCTCGACGCTCGATGGCGTGGGCGAGGGTGTGGCCGTAGTTGAGCAGCTCGCGCCCCACCGCGTCGCTCGAACTCGTGCGCTCACGCAGATCACCCGAGACGACGGAGGCCTTCACCTCCATCGACCGGACGACGGCCTCCTCTAATTCGGGGCTGCCGGCCGTGAGGAGGGCCTCCGGAGCGGTCTCGAAGAGTTCCAGGGTGCGTTCGTCGGCGATGAACCCGTGCTTGGCCATTTCACCGAGGCCGCCGCGCAGCTCGTCCACGGGGAGGGTGGTCAGGAAGTCCAAGTCGGCCAGGACGGCCGCCGGCTCCCAGAAGGCGCCGACGAGGTTCTTGCCCGCGGCCAGGTTGATGCCGGTCTTGCCGCCGACCGCGGCGTCCACCATCGCCAGCAGCGTGGTGGGGACCGACACGTACCGGACGCCGCGCAGCCACGTGCCCGCGACGAAGCCCGCCAGGTCGGTGGTCGCTCCCCCGCCGAGGCCGACGACCGCGTCCGTTCGGGTGAAACCCTCCTCGGCCAGGCGTCGCCAGCACGAGTCGAGCACCTCGGTGGTCTTGGCGCGCTCCCCCTCGGGCAACGGGATCAGGGTGACGTCGGCGTCCAGCGTCGCGGCGAGGTCGGACGCCCGTTTCCCCATGACCTCGGGGTGCAGGATGGCCACCTTCGCCGCGCCGGCCAGGGCGTCCCCGAGGCCGGACGTCGCCCCGTGCCCGACGACGACGTCGTAGGGGCTGGCGGTGGCGACGCGGATGGTACGGCTCATGTCGCGGACCCTTGGAGCAGGCTGATGATCTCGTCGACCACCTCGGACGGTTCGCGACCGCTGGTGTCGACATGGTGACGTCCGACGGCGGAGTAGGTGGGGGTGCGAGCACGGAGCATCTTGATGAGCGTCGCGCGGATGCCCCCACCGGCGAGCAGCGGGCGGCTGTCGTCCAGGCCGATGCGCCGGAAGGCGTCGTGGGCATCCACCTGGAGCCACACGGTCTCGACGTCGGCCAGGGCCTCGGCGATCTCCGGGGTCAGGGGCGCTCCCCCGCCGAGGCTCACGACCCCGTCGCCGACCAGGAGCGACAAGGTGGCGTCCTTCTCGATCGCGCGGAAGGCCTCCTCGCCGTCGTCGGCGAAGATCTCGCGGATGAGCTTGCCGTGCACGCGCTCGATCTCGGTGTCGACGTCGAAGAAGGGCAGGCGGAGCCGCTGCGCGAGCAGGGCGCCGACGGTCGACTTGCCCGACCCCGGCGCGCCGATGAGCGCGATCGTCGTCACGCGAGCCCCCGCTCCGCGAGTCGGTCCAGGTAGCTGCGGTGGTTGCGCGACGTCTCGGCCACGGAGTCGCCGCCGAACTTGTCGAGCATCAGCTCGGCCAGCACGAGGGCGACCATGGCCTCGGCGACCACGCCCGCGGCCGGCACGGCGCACACGTCGGAGCGCTGGTGATGGGCCTGGGCCGGTTCGAGGGTCGTGGTGTCGACCGTGCGCAGGGCGCGGGGCACGGTGGCGATGGGCTTCATCGCGGCCCGGACGCGCAGCACCTCGCCGGTGCTCATGCCTCCCTCGGTGCCGCCGGACCGGTTGCCGGTACGGGTGATGTGCTGCCCCTCCATGACCATTTCGTCATGCGCAAGGGAACCTCGGGTGCGGGCCAGCTCGAACCCGTCCCCGACCTCGACGCCCTTGATCGCCTGGATGCCCATGAGGGCCCCCGCGAGGCGCGCGTCCAGTCGCCGGTCGCCCTGGATGTGGGAGCCGACTCCGGCCGGAAGGCCGGTGACGACGACCTCGACGACGCCGCCGAGGGTGTCACCGTCGGACTTGGCGTCGTCGATCTCGGCGAGCATGCGGGCCGAGTACTCGGGGTCGAAGCAACGCACCGGGTCCGCGTCGATGGCGTCCCGGTCTGCGAACGTGGGGAGGCGGTCGCCGGTCGAGGCCACAGCGCCGATCTCCACGACGTGGCTGACGACGCCGATGCCGAAGGCCTGGTCGAGGAAGTTGGACGCGACGCGTCCCAGCGCCACGCGTGCGGCCGTCTCGCGGGCGGAGGCCCGCTCCAGGATGGGGCGGGCCTCGTCCCAGTCGTACTTCTGCATGCCCGCCAGGTCGGCGTGGCCGGGACGCGGACGGGTCAGGGCGGCGTTGCGCGCCTGCGCGGACAGGACCTCGGGGGCCACCTCGTCCGGCGCCATGACGGTCTCCCACTTGGGCCACTCGGTGTTGCCGATCATGATCGCGATCGGGGAGCCGAGTGTCTCGGCGTGCCGGACGCCGGCGAGGACGGTCACCTCGTCGGCCTCGAACTTCATCCGGGCGCCGCGACCGACTCCCAGGCGACGGCGCCGCAGCGCGTCGGCCAGGTCGTCGGTCGTCACGCGCACGTGGGCGGGGATTCCCTCGATCGTCGCCACCAGGGCGCGGCCATGGGACTCACCGGCGGTCAACCAACGCAACATGCGGGCCAGTCTTTCACGCCGCCGCGGCGCGTCGCGTGGGACGACGCTGTGGCGGACGGGTCACTTGCAGCGCCCGGGCGCCTGCGTCCTGCACCACTCCTGGAACTGCGCCACCGAGGCGTTGTGCTGCGCCAGCGTGTCGTTGAAGGCCGTCTCCCCCGTGTCGAGGTTGACCACGACGAAGTACAGCCACGAGCCCTCGGCCGGGTGCACGGCCGCGTCCATGGCTGCGTGCGCGGGGGACGTGATCGGTCCGGGGATCCACCCGGCGTTCTTGTAGGTGTTGTACGGCGAGTCGATGGCGCGCTCCGCGTCGGTCGTGAACACGCGCCCCGTGATGTTGTTGGCGTACGCGACCGTGGCGTCCGACTGCAGCGGCATCCCTTGTGCCAAGCGGTTGTAGAAGACCCGGGCGACCTTCGCCCGGTCCTCGTTGCTGACGGCCTCCCGCTCCACGAGGCTCGCCATGATGAGGGCCTTGTAGGGGTCGCCGGCCGGCGAGGCGGCCGCGTTATTGGCGAAGTCCAGGTCGGCGGCGACACGCTTGAACTGGTCGACGGCGGGCTTCATGACGGCCTGCGCGGTGGGGTTCTGGCCCACCTCGTACGTGTCGGGGAACAGGAAGCCCTCGAGCTTGCCCCCCGACCAGTCGGGCAACTCCAGGGGGGTGGGGTCGGCGGCGAGTGCTTCGAAGTCGGACCGCGGGAGCCCCGTGAGCTCCGACAGCAGGGCGACCTGCTCGCTGAGCCGCTGCCCCTCGCGGAGCTGGACCATGTTGCGGACCACGTTGGCCGGGTCCAGGAGCCGGTCGAAGGCCGCCTGCGCCGAGATCTCGGTGCGCATGTTGTACGTGCCGGCCTGGATCTTCGCCGCCTCGTCCGGGCGGGTGCGCGCGTACTTCTTGAACGTGTCGGCCGACTTGATGACGTTGGTGTCCTGCAGGGCCTGGCCGATCTGAGCCATGGAGGCGCCCCTGGCCACCTCCACCTGGATGTCGGCCACCCCGTCCGACCCCACGTAGTCGTCCGCGGTGCGGAAGTCCATGAAGGCGTCCCAGGCCCGGCCCCCCACGAACCAGCCGCCGCCGAGGACGACGACGAGCGCGACCAGCACCGCCACCCACCCCTTGAGGCGGTGCCGGATCTCGTCGGAGTCCCATTCACCGGTCTCCGGGTCGCGCAAGGTGTCCCGTCGGCGTGCCCGGCGAGGCTCGGTCATGTCATCCCTTTCGGTCGATGCGCTCCCCGGCGCGGGCGCCCGTGAGGCGCTCCGTGTCGAGGGCATGGTTCAAGATTGCCACGGCGGCAGCTTGGTCGATCACAGCGCGCTGGGTCCGGGCGGACCTGCCCGCTTCCTGCAGTTGACGGGTGGCCGACACCGTCGTCATGCGTTCGTCGATGAGGTGCACCGCCACGTCGGGGAAGGCCGTCGCCAGCCAGCGCGCCTGACCCCGGGCCTTCGCGGCGGACTCCCCCTCGCCCCCCTTGAGGTGGCGCGGCAGGCCGAGGTAGGCCACCACGGGTTCGTACTCGGCCATGATCGCCGTGAAGCGTTCCCGGACGACACGGGCGTCGGACGCCGGCGCGATCGTCTCGACCGGGTAGGCCAGGACGCCGCCGGCGTCACAGGCGGCGACCCCGATCCGGGCCTGGCCCCAGTCGATCCCGAGACGGACGCCGCGGAGTGCGTCGTCGGTCATCCGGCCAGGGCGGCGCGGACCGCGGCGAGCGCTGCGGCTGCACCCGCGGCGTCCGAACCGCCACCCTGGGCGAGGTCGTCCTTGCCGCCGCCCTTGCCGCCGAGGTGCGGGGCAGCCACGCCGACGAGCCGGCCCGCCCGGGCACCGGCCTCGCGGGCGGACGGGGTGGTCGCGACGATGACGACGGGCTTGGCGTCTCCGCCGATGAGGGCGACGACGGCGGGCTGGTTGGACAGCTTGTCGCGCAGGCCGAGCGCGAGGGTGCGCAGGTCCCCCCCGCTCACGCCGGGCAGCTCGCGAGCGATCAGCTTGACCGCCCCGGCGTCCGTCGCGGTGGCGGCGAGCTCGTCGAGGTTGCCGAGCAGCTGGGCGGTGCGGAGGTCCGCGATCTCCTTCTCGGCCTGCTTGAGCTGCGCGAGGAGCTTCTCGACGCGATCCACGAGCTGGTCGGGCTGGGTCTTGAGCGTTTCGGCGAGGGTGCCCACCAACGCGCGCTCCGCCGCGAAGCGGTTGAACGCGTCGCCGCTGACGAGGGCCTCGACGCGCCGGATGCCCGACCCGACGGACCCCTCGCCGAGGAGGTTGACCAACCCGATCTGGGCGGTCGAGCCGACGTGGGTGCCACCGCAGAGCTCGCGGCTCCAGGCGCCGTTCAGCTCGACCACGCGGACGACGTTGGGGTACTTCTCGCCGAACATCGCCTGGGCACCGAGAGCCTTGGCGTCCTCGAGGGGCATCTGCCTGTCGGTGACCATGAAGTTGTCGCGCACGGCCTGGTTGACGATGCCTTCGAGTTCCTGCTTCGCGTCGAGCGAGAGACCCGAGGTGGCGTTGAAGTCGAACCGCAGGTAGCCCGGCTTGTTGTACGAACCGGCCTGGTGGGTCGTGTCGCCCAGGATCTGGCGGAGCGCGGCGTTCACGATGTGGGTCGCCGTGTGGGCCTGGCAGGCGCCGAGGCGTGCCAGCGCGTCCACCTCGGCGAGGACCTCGGCCCCGGTGGTGAGCTCGCCCTCGGTGACGAGTGCCTTGTGGACGGTCAGCCCCTGCACGGGACGCTGGACGTCCAGAACCTCCAGCGCGAGCCCCGGCGCGGTGAGGACGCCCGAGTCGGCGTCCTGGCCGCCCGCCTCGGCATAGAACGGGGTCTCGGCGAGCACGACCTCGACGACGTCGCCGGGCTGGGCCACGGGAACCATCGCGCCGTCGCGGACGATGCCGCGCACGCGGCTGGGCACGGTGAGGTCGGTGTAGCCGAGGAACGGGGTCTCCCCGGCCTCGCGGAGGGTCCGGTAGGCCTCGGTGTTGACCGCGCCGCCCTTCTTGGCGCGGGCGTCCGCCTTCGCGCGGTCCTTCTGCTCCTGCATGAGCCGCTTGAACTCGCCCTGGTCGACGCTCAGGCCCGCCTCGGACGCCATCTCCAGCGTCAGGTCGATCGGGAAGCCGTACGTGTCGTGCAGCTGGAACGCCTGGTCGCCCGGCAGCACGGTGGCGCCGGCGTCCTGGGCGCGCTTCACCGCGACGTCGAAGATCTGGGTGCCGGCGGTCAGGGTACGGCGGAAGGCCTCCTCCTCGGCGTACGCCGTGGTCGAGACTCGGTTCCACTCGGTGGTGACGTCGGGGTAGGACTCCTCCATCAGGGCCTTGCTGATCGGCAGCAGCTCGGGCAACACCGGGTCGTGGACGCCGAGCAGTCGCATCGCGCGCACGCTGCGGCGCAGCAGGCGGCGCAGGACGTACCCCCGCGCCTCGTTGCCCGGGGTCACGCCGTCGGTCATCAGCATGAGGCTGGAGCGGATGTGGTCGGCCACGACGCGCATGCGGACGTCGTCGTCGTGCCGGACGCCGTAGCGCTTGCCCGACAACTCGGCCGCCTTCTCGATCACGGGGAAGATCTGGTCGATCTCGTACATGTTCTCCTTGCCCTGCAGCAGGTACGCGACCCGCTCCAGGCCCATGCCGGTGTCGATGTTCGGCTTCGGCAGGGGGCGCAGGACATCGAAGTCGTCCTTGGCGCGGACGGCGGAGAGCTCCTGCTGCATGAACACGAGGTTCCAGATCTCGAGGAAGCGGTCCTCGTCCACGACCGGGCCTCCGTCGGGGCCGAGGGCCGGGCCGCGGTCGATGTAGATCTCGGAGCAGGGGCCACCCGGGCCCGGGACGCCCATGTTCCAGTAGTTGTCCTTCAGGTCGCGGCGCTGGATGCGCTCATCAGGCAGGCCCACCTTCTTCCACAGCGCGACCGCCTCGGCGTCGCCGTCCGGGAAGTCGGGGTGGTGGCCGGGGCCCAGCACCGTGACCCACACCTTGTCGGGGTCGAAACCGAGGCCGCCCTGCTCCACCGACCCGGTGACCAGCGACCAGGCGTGCTGGATCGCCCCCTCCTTGAAGTAGTCACCGAAGCTGAAGTTGCCGTTCATCTGGAAGAACGTGCCGTGCCTGGTCGTCTTGCCGACCTCGTCGATGTCGAGTGTGCGCACGCACTTCTGGCAGCTCGTGGCCGTGTGGTAGGGCGCCTCCTCGGCGCCGGTGAAGTACGACTTGAAGGGGACCATGCCGGCGTTGACGAACAGCAGGGTGGGATCGTTGTAGACCAGCGATGCCGACGGCACCAAGGTGTGCCCGGCCTGGACGAAGTGGTCCAGGAACCGACGTCGGATCTCCGCGGTCTTCATGCGCTCAGCCCCTCAGCGTGTGGTGTGCCCGCCCGGTGCGGACGCCGCCCCATGATACGGCCTGCGGGCGACCGCTCCGTCCCGGCCCCTTCCCCGAACCGCGGAACCACCGTGTGCGCGGCGGAGATTGTGCAAAGCTGGCACCGCGTGGTGTCTGCCGCACTCGATCCCACTCCCTCGGAGGACCCGTGAAACCCGCCACTCTGCGAACCCTGGCAACCCTGTGCCTGCTGGCCTTGGTCGGCGTGGCCGCCCCCCACTCGGCCATGGCGGCACCGCCCGCCCCCTCCCGTGGCAAGGGCCCCGCGGTTGCCGCGGAGCATCGTGGTTTCACCCGTGTCACCGAATTGCCAGGCACGCCGGCTTCAGATCAAGCACGCGTGCGCGGAAGGGCGATCGCGTTCTCCGAGTACACCGCCGGCACCGACGCCACGGTGGCCGGCGTCACCTGGCCCGACGGCAGCGCGCCGTCGGAGGCCCTGTACCGCTTGGTCACCAACGGCGTGGCCACCGACTGGGCCGAACTGGAGACGGAAGGCGCTCCCACGCAGGGGCAGGTGGGGACCGAGCCGGTGATCCTCTCCGCCGGCGAAACCCTCCAGCTGGCCGTGCTCTCAGACCAGCCGGTGGAACCCACTGTGTCCCTCTACTCCTCCACGGCGGAGGAACCGGCGACCCAACAGGTGGCTCAAGCCGTCACTGCTTCGTCAGCCTTCGATCAACTCCGTCCCGCGATCCGGAGCAGGGCGGACTGGGGGGCCAATGAGTCGATCGTCGGACTTCCCTACACGGAGGGCATCGTCTCCGGCGCGATGATCCACCACACGGTGGGGACGAACAGCTACACCGCCGGCGAGGTTCCCGGCCTGTTGAGGTCGATTCAGGCCTACCACGTCAACACCCGCGGCTGGAAGGACATCGGCTACAACATTCTGGTCGACAAGTTCGGGACGGCGTGGGAGGGCCGCGGGGGCGGCTTGGATCGCGCCATCGAGGGCGGACATGGATTCGGCGTGACGAACACACGCGTCTTCGGGGTGTCGCTGATGGGCAACTACCAGACTGCAAGGCCGACCTCGACGATGATCGAGACGACCCAACAGGTCATCGCGTGGAAGTTCGCGCTCCACGGCGTGGACCCCCACGGCAGCACGTTCGGCTCCGGCGGCCAGGACGGCGGCACGACGTTCCTCCCCGCGATCTCCGGACACCGCGACGAGAACGCCACCGATTGCCCCGGTCAGTACGTCTACCCTCTGCTCCCCCAGATCCGCGATGCCGTCAAGGCCAAGCTCGGCGCGGTTTCGTACACCATCACGCAGCCACAGCCGACCCCCATTCCGGTGCTTCCCAGCCCGGACCCGATCAACGGCAAGTACTACCTGGCCGAAACTGGGATCCTTGACAAGGGCACTGTCATCGAGATGCAGAAGTGGCTCGGGCTCTCCGCCGACGGCGTCTGGGGTGCCGAGACGACCCGTGCCCTGCAGACGAGGATCGGAGCATCGGTCACGGGAGTCCGAGACACGCAGACCCTCCTCCGGTTGCAGGCAGTGGTGGGGAGCACGGGCACCGGGGTCCTCGATGCGGCCACCATCGTGGGCCTCCAGCGAATGCTCAATGCGTTGCCCGCCCCTCAGGCGCCTGTGCGGGGCATGGTCGTGTATTCGGCCCACGTCGCGGGCACTGGATGGATGCAGGGCGTGGCCGACGGTGCCATGGCCGGCACGACAGGGCGCAGCACCCCCGTGGAGGCCCTGCGCGTCAGGCTGGATCCGGACGAGCCCGGTGACATCGCGTGGCGGGGTCACGTGTCGGGGATCGGCTGGATGTCCGTGACGGACTCGGCGAACTACATCGGGACGGTCGTACAGAGCCGGGCCCTCGAGGCCTTCGAACTCTCGTTGACCGGGGAGGCCGCCCAGGCGTACTCGATCGAGTACCGCGCCTACGTCCAAGGCGTCGGGTGGCAGGGATGGGTCCGCGATGGCGCGACCGCCGGCACCACCGGCCAGTCGCGTGCCGTCGAAGCCGTCGAGATCGAGCTGAAGCCCAAGTCCCAGCCGTCGAACCCCGTCACGCTGACCGCCTATTCCGCGCACTCCGCGGATGTGGGCTGGGGACCAACGGTCAGCAACGACATGACGGCCGGGACCGTCGGCAAGCGCATGGAAGCCCTCAAGGTCGACGTCTCGGTCCCCGGGGTGTCGGGCGGCATCAGCTACCGGGCCCACGTCTCGACGATCGGATGGATGGCACCCCAGACCTCCGGAACGCCCATCGGCACGACGGGCCAGTCCTTGGCCATGGAGGCCTTCCAGATCTCCCTCACCGGCGACCTCGCCTCTCAGTACACCGTCCGCTATCGCGCCTACGTCCGAGGGATCGGCTGGCAGGATTGGGTGTCCGACGGAGCCACCGCCGGCACCACCGGCCAGTCACGCCAGATCGAAGCGGTCGGGGTCACGCTCGTCCCCCGGACACCCTGACCAACTGCTCCGCGAGCCAGACAGGTTCAGTCCTCGCGACCCAGCAGCGACCGGATGGCGGCGAGCCGCTCGGAGATCTGCGCCTCGTGGCCGTGTGAGGTGGGCGAGTAGTACCGCGCGTCGGCGAGGTCGTCGGGCAGGTACTGCTGCGCGGCGACGCCGTGGGGGGCGTCGTGGGCGTACTGGTACCCCTTGCCATGCCCCAAGGCCTTGGCGCCGGCGTAGTGGGCGTCGCGCAGGTGGAACGGGACCGGGCCGCCCTTGCCCGCCGCAACGTCCTCCTGGGCGGCGTTGATGGCCAGGTAGCTGGCGTTCGACTTGGGTGCGGTGGCGCAGGCGATGACCGCTTGCGCGAGCGTGAGGCGCCCCTCGGGCATGCCGATGAGTTGGACGGCCTGCGCCGCCGCCACGCACGTCTGCAGCACGGACGGGGCTGCCATGCCGATGTCCTCGCTGGCGAGGATGATGAGGCGCCGCGCGATGAACCGCGGGTCCTCCCCGCCGGCGAGCATCCGGGCGAGGTAGTGCAGGCCGGCGTCCACGTCGGAACCCCGGATCGACTTGATGAAGGCGCTGATGATGTCATAGTGCTGGTCGCCGTCCCGGTCGTACCGCACGGCCGCCTTGTCGACGGCCATCTCGACGGCGTCCGGGGTGATGACGTCCGAGCCCAGGGCGGAGGCCGTCGCCGCTGCCTCCTCCACGTAGGTCAGGGAGCGTCGCGCGTCTCCCCCGGCCAGCCGGACGAGCGTGGCGCGGGCGTCCGGATCGAGCACGTAGGACCCGCCGTCGGGGGTCCGCAACCCGCGCTCGTCGGTGAGGGCGCGGTCGAGCAGGTCGCTGACGTCGGCGTCCGACAGGGGCTTGAGCGTGAGGAGCAGGGACCGCGAGAGCAGCGGGGAGATGACCGAGAAGGAAGGGTTCTCCGTCGTGGCGGCGATCAGGGTGACGAGTCGGTTCTCAACGGCGGGCAGGAGGACGTCCTGCTGGGCCTTGTTGAAGCGGTGGACCTCGTCCACGAACAGAACCGTTCCGCGGCCCCGGGCCAATTCACGCTTGGCCGTCTCCAACTCGGCACGGACCTCCTTGACGCCCGCGGTCACGCCCGACAGCTCCACGAAGCGCCGGTTCGTCGCCTGGGAGACCACCGAGGCGATGGTCGTCTTGCCCACCCCGGGTGGCCCCCACAGGAACACCGACATGGGCTGGCCGTCCGCCAGGCGCCGAAGGGGTGAGCCCGGCCCCAGCAGGTGTTGCTGGCCGACGATCTCCTCCAACGTGCGGGGGCGCAGGCGCACGGCGAGGGGCACGTCCGCGTGGTCGGCCCCCGACAACGACCCCCCGGGCCGGCCGGACGCCTGGTGCTCCGCGGGGTCGGGGTTGCCGAACAGGTCCATCACCCCCAAGACGCTACACCGCACTGACCCGCCTCTCTGGTCGCCCGGAGGTCGCTGGGGTTCAATGGTGCAGTGGATTCTGACCCGGGCACCGGGATGGACGATCGTGCGCGCCGCGTCCAGCGCCTATATCTGGTCCTGACGCTGCTGACGACCCTGGCGGCCTCACTCATCTGGGGTGTCAACACCCTGTTCCTGCTCGATGCGGGGTTGAGCAGCACCGAGGCCTTCCTCGCCAACGCGTTCTACACGCTCGGCATGGTGCTGTTCGAGATCCCCACGGGGGTGGTCGCCGACACGCGTGGCAGACGGTTCTCGTTCCTTCTCGGGACCGCGACCCTGCTGGTCGCCACGCTGCTCTACGTCGCCCTGTGGTGGCTGCGGGCACCCTTGGGAGCGTGGGCGCTCTCGTCCATCCTGATCGGGTTGGGCTTCACGTTCTTCTCCGGCGCGACCGAGGCGTGGGTCGTCGACGCGCTGCGCGCCCGGGGCCACGAGGGACCGCTGGAACCCACCTTTGCCCGCGCGCAGGTGGTGGCCGGCGCGGCCATGCTGGCGGGCGCGACCCTGGGCGGCTTCATCGCTCAGGCCTCCACCCTCGGCGTCCCGTACGTGGTGCGGGCCGCCTTGTTGGGAGTGACGCTGGTCGTGGCGTGGCTGGTCATGCGGGACGAGGGGTTCGCCCGCGTGCAGGAGGCGCCGATGGCGGCCATCCGCGGGGTGGTCGCCGGTGCCGTGGACGGTGGGCTCCGCAATCGCCCGGTGCGCTGGCTGATGCTGGCCGCCCCGCTCACGGCAGGGACAGGCGTCTACGTCTTCTACGCGATCCAGCCGTTCCTGCTCGACCTCGTCGGGGATTCGCGAGCCTACGGCCTCGCGGGTCTCGCGGCGGCCCTGGTCGCCGGGGCCCAGATCCTGGGTGGCCTGTTGGCGCCGCTCGCTCGGCGGGTCCTGCGGCGCCGCACCGACGTGCTGGTGGTCGGCGTGGTGGTGAGCGTCGGCGCCCTGGTGGCGATCAGCGCGACCCGGCACCTCGCGGTGGCCCTCGTGCTCGTCGCCGCCTGGTCCCTGGCCTCCGCGGTGTCGACCCCCCAGCGGCAGGCGCTGGTCAACGGGCTCATCCCGTCGCAGCAGCGGGCCACCGTGCTCAGCTTCGACTCACTCATCGGCTCGGCGGGCGGGGTCGCCCTGCAGCCGCCGCTGGGCCGGGTCGCGGACGTGGCCGGCTACCCGGCGTCCATGGCGGCGTCCGCGGTGGCCCAGTCGCTGGCCCTCCCGTTCCTGCTCCTGGCGCGGCGGGAGCGGGCGGCGTCCGATACATTCCCATCACGTCGCACGACGGTGGGACCGGCCGAGTAGGCCATTGCGGCGGTGGTGAGGCAGACCTAACATGAAATGCCGACCGGGCGGCGGTCACCCGGTCCGCACTGGAGGAGCCATGCTCGCCGATCATGATTCGGTCGCCGTCCTCGCGGTCAGTGACCTGCAACAAGCCCGGGACTTCTACGAGGGGGTGCTCGGGTTCACTCCGCAGGGCGACATGGAGGAAGGCGTGCGGTACGCCGCCGGCTCCGGTTCGTTCTTCGTCTACACGTCGGCGTACGCGGGCACCAACAAGGCCACCGCGATGTCCTTCGACGTATCACCGGACGACTTCGATGCCGAGGTGGCCGACCTGCGCAGCCGCGGCGTCACGTTCCTCACGTTCGAGATGGAGGGCATGACCTGGGACGACGGGGTCGCGACCTTCGGCCCCGGCAAGGGAGTCTGGTTCAGCGACCCCAGCGGGAACATCCTCAACATCGACACGATGTGACCATCAGCCCGCGCCGGGGTCGCCGCACAGCGGCGACCTCAAGTGCCCACATTCCGGGATTTGGTGAGGCCCGAGTTGCCTAATTGCCCTGAGTTAGGCAAGCCTTACCTGCATGAACTCCGGCTTCACCCGACGCGCCCTCCTCGGCGCCGCAGCTGCCCTCACCGCCGCCACGCTTGCCGCGTGCTCGTCCGCCCCGCAGGGGACGCCCGCATCCAGCGCTCCCGCGGCCTCGTCCGGGACGGCTTCCATCACCGTCTACAACGCCCAGCACGAGTCCCTCACGAAGGAGTGGATCGAGGGCTTCACCAAGCAGACCGGCATCCAGGTCACGTACCGGCAGGGCTCCGACACCGAGATGGCCAACCAGCTCGTGGCCGAAGGCGCCAACTCCCCCGCCGACGTCTTCCTCACCGAGAACTCACCCGCGATGACGCTGGTGGAGAACGCCGGGCTCTTCGCTCCGGTGGCGGAGAGCACGACCCAGCAGGTTCCCGAGCAGTACCGGCCCAGCACCAACGCCTGGACCGGCATCGCCGCCCGCTCCACCGTCTTCGTCTACAACACCGACAAGCTCACCGAGGCCCAGCTTCCCGCCTCCCTGATGGACCTGGCCAAGCCCGAGTGGAAGGGCCGCTGGGCCGCCTCGCCGTCCGGCGCCGATTTCCAGGCGATCGTCTCGGCCATGCTCCAGCTGAAGGGTGAGGAGGAGACCCTGGCCTGGCTGAGGGCCATGAAGGAGAACTCCACCGCCATCAAGGGCAACTCGGCCGTGATGAAGGCCGTCAACGCCGGCGAATTCGACGGCGGCGTCATCTACCACTACTACTATTTCGGTGACCAGGCCAAGGGCGGACAGAACAGCGGGAAGATCGGCAGCCACTACTTCGGCAACCAGGATCCGGGCGCGTTCGTCTCGATCTCGGGTGGTGGCGTCCTGAAGAGCTCCAAGAACCAGGAGGCGGCCCAGAAGTTCCTCGCCCACATCACCGGCAAGGATGGCCAGGCCGTCCTGCGTGACGGTACCTCCTTCGAGTACGCGATCGCCTCGGACGTGGAGGCCAACCCGAAGCTCAAGCCGCTGGACGAGCTGGACGCCCCCACGGTTGATCCGGCCACCCTCAACAGCCCCAAGGTCGTCGAGCTGATGCAGCAGGCAGGCCTGCTCTGACCACCTCGACCCTGACCCGTCGCGCCACCCGGTCGCGCGGCCACCTCCCGGTGACCGTCGCGGCCGCGGTGGCCGTCGTCGTTCTCACGTTGGTCCCCATCGGGTTCATCGTGGTGGCGACCGTGGACGCGGGTCCTGCCCTGGCGGCCCAACTCGTGTTCCGCCCCCGCGTCGGGGAGCTGATCGGCAACACGGTCGCGATCCAACTGGTGGTCGTGCCCGCCACCGTCCTGATCGGAACGGCAACGGCCCTGCTCGTCGAGCGGACGCGGGTGCCCCGCTGGCTGTCGCCGGCGTTCGTCGCACCCCTCGCGGTGCCCGCGTTCGTGATGAGCTACGCGTGGGCCACGGTGTGGCCGTCCATCGCGGGCCTGGCCGGGGCCTCGCTCATCGCGACCCTCAGCTACTTCCCGTTCGTCTACCTGCCGGTGCTGGCGACGCTGCGCCGCATGGATCCGGCGCTGGAGGAATCCGGGGCCGCGCTCGGACTCACTGCATCGGAGATCCTGCGCCGGGTGACACTGCCCCAGCTGCGGTTGCCCATCTTGGGTGGCGCGCTGCTGGTGTCGCTGCACCTGCTGGCCGAGTACGGCGCCTTCGCGTTCGTCCGGTTCGACACCTTCACCACGGCGATCTACGACCAGTTCCGTTCAACGTTCGCCGCGCCCGCGGCGTCCATGGTGGCCGGGGTGCTGGTGGTGCTCTGCCTCGTCGTCCTGGGGGGCGAGGCCGCCGTGCGCGGACGCCAACGCCACGCCCGGGTCGGCGCGGGCGTCGCCCGGCGCGGACGCCGCGTCCCCCTCGGCGTGTGGACCCTGCCGGTGGTCCTGGCCGTCACCGCCCTGATGGTCGCGTCCCTCGGTGTCCCGGCCTGGTCGCTCGTGCACTGGCTGTCCGTGGGCGTCGAACTCGACGCCGGCCTGGTCCCGGCGCTCGTGAGCACGCTCGGGCTGGCCACCATCGGCGCGCTGGCCACCTGCCTGGCGGCCGGCCCGATCGCGTGGCTGTCGGTTCGGCGTCCGGCCCGTTGGTCGCGCATCCTGGAGGGCCTCGCCTTCATGTCGTCGTCGCTGCCCGGCATCGTCATCGGCCTGGCCTTCGTCACGGTCGCCATCCGCTGGGTGCCGGCGGTCTACCAGACCAGTGCGCTCCTGCTCGCGGCCTACGTCGTGCTCTTCCTCCCGCGCGCGGTGGCGAGCCTGCGCTCGGGCATCGCCCAAGTGCCCACGTCCCTCGGTGAGGCCTCCTCGTCGCTGGGCCAGTCGCCCCTCACCACGCTCCTGCGCGTCACCGTCCCGGTGCTGGCGCCGGCGTTCGGCGCCGGGGCGTCGATGGCCTTCCTCGGGATCGCGGGCGAGCTCACGGCCACGCTCCTGCTGGCCCCGACCGGCACGACCACGCTGGCGACCCGGTTCTGGTCGCTGTCCAGCGAGCTGGACTACCCCGCCTCGGCGCCCTACGCGCTGCTGCTCATCGCCCTGTCGGTGCCGATGACGATCATCCTGTTCCGCCAATCCCGAGGAGACCGATGAACGACGCGCTCGTGGTGAGGGGTGTGCGCGCCACGTACGGCCACAACGAGGTGCTCCACGGGATCGACCTCAGCGTCCCGGCAGCCGCCGTCCTCGCCGTCGTGGGCCCCTCCGGGAGCGGCAAGACCACGCTGCTGCGGTGCATCGGGGGTTTCGAGCACCCGACCGCCGGCGAGGTCTCCATCGGCGGGGTGCCCGTCACGGGCTCCACCTGGGTTCCACCGCACAAGCGGTCCATCGGGTACGTGTCTCAGGATGGTGCCTTGTTCCCCCACCTGTCGGTGGGGGCGAACGTCGGCTTCGGACTTCCGCGCGCCGAGCGCACGAGCGACCGGATCGCAGAACTCCTCACCACCGTCAACCTCGACCCCTGTCTGGCGAAGCGCCGCCCCGACCAGCTCTCCGGTGGCCAACAGCAGCGTGTGTCGCTGGCGCGTGCCCTGGCGCGCCGCCCCGCGGTGATGCTGCTGGACGAGCCCTTCTCCGCCCTCGACACGCACCTGCGCGAGTCCACCCGCGACCTCGTCGGGGAGGTCCTGCGCGGTGCCGGCGTGACGACCCTGTTGGTCACCCACGACCAGGAGGAGGCCTTGGCTTTCGCCGACCTCGTCGCCGTTCTGGACGATGGTCGCCTGCGTCAGGTGGGGCCTCCCCAGGTGGTCTACGAGCGCCCGAACGACCTCGCGACCGCACGCCTGCTGGGCTCGACGCTCGAATTGGACGCCGTCGTCACCCAGGGGGTCGCCCAGACGATCATCGGCCCCATCTCGGCCCTGGGGACCCCCGAGGGCAGGGCCACCGTCATCGCTCGCCCCCACCAGGTCGCGGCGAAGCTGGACGTGGACGGGGACTGGGTCGTGCGGGCGCTGGCCTTCCACGGCGACCATCGTCGCCTGACGCTGGGCTCGGCGGGCGCCCCGGGTGGGCCGACCTTCCGGGTGTCCACCGACCAGCCCGTCCGTGCCGGCGACCGGATGAGCATTTCGCTCATCGGCCGGGCCCTGGTGGTCCCGGCCGACGAGTGACGCCGGGCGAACCCGCGAGCCCGGGCCTGGGGCGCCGAGCCTGCCTCAGGCCTTCTTCGCGGGCTGGCCCTCCGCCTTCGCCGAGGCCTCGGCGTCCGTCGCCTCGCCCTTGAGGGCGGGCTTGAAGTCCACGCCGGCCTCCTTGCGCTGCTGGGGCGTGATCGTCGTCGGCGCCTCGGTCAGCGGGTCGAAGCCACCGCCCGACTTCGGGAACGCGATCACGTCGCGGATGGTGTCGAAGCCGCCCAGCAGCATGACGAGGCGGTCGAGGCCGAACGCGATACCGCCGTGCGGCGGGGCACCGTAGGAGAAGGCGTCCAGCAGGAAGCCGAACTTCTCCTGCGCCTCCTCCTCGGAGATGCCCATGACCCGGAACACCCGCTCCTGGACGTCCCGGCGGTGGATACGGATCGAGCCGCCGCCGACCTCGTTGCCGTTCGCGACGAAGTCGTAGCCGTACGAGAGGGCCGAGCCGGGGTCGGTGTCGAAGGTGTCCATCGACTCGGGCTTCGGCGAGGTGAAGGCGTGGTGGACGGCCGTCCACTTGCCGCCGCCGACCGCCACGTCGCCGGACGCCACCGCGTCCGCCGCGCTCTTGAACATCGGGGCGTCCACGACCCACAGGAACGACCAGGCGGCCTCGTCGATCAGGTTGCAGCGGCGGCCGATCTCCAGGCGAGCCGCCCCCAGGAGCTCCTGGGTGGTCTCGCGGGCGCCAGCGCCGAAGAAGATCGCGTCGCCGGGCTGCGCGTCCATGGCCGCGGCCAGGCCGTCGCGCTCGGACTCGGTGATGTTCTTGGCGACCGGGCCACCGAGGGTGCCGTCCTCGGCGATGGTGACGTAGGCGAGGCCCTTCGCGCCGCGCTGCTTCGCCCACTCCTGCCACGCGTCGAACTGGCGACGCGGCTGGGAGGCACCCCCCGGCATGACCACGGCGCCGACGTACGGCGCCTGGAACACCCGGAACGGTGTGTTGGCGAAGTACTCGGTCAACTCGCGGATCTTGTTGTCGAAGCGCAGGTCGGGCTTGTCGGAGCCGTAGTTGTCCATCGCGTCGTGCCAGCTCATGCGCTGGAGCGGGAGCTGCATCTCGACGCCGATCAGCTTCCAGCACGCCGCCATGACCTCCTCGGCCAAGGCGATCACGTCGTCCTGGTCGACGAAGCTCATCTCGATGTCCAGCTGCGTGAACTCGGGCTGGCGGTCGGCGCGGAAGTCCTCGTCGCGGTAGCAACGCGCGATCTGGTAGTAGCGCTCCATACCCGCCACCATGAGCAATTGCTTGAACAGCTGGGGGCTCTGCGGGAGGGCGTACCACTTGCCCGGGTGCAGGCGCGCCGGGACGAGGAAGTCGCGGGCACCCTCGGGCGTGGAGCGGGTCAGGGTCGGCGTCTCGACGTCGTAGAAGTCGTGGCGGTCCATCACCTCACGGATCGTGTGGGTCACCTTCGACCGCAGCACGAGCGCGTCGTGCTGACGCGGACGCCGCAGGTCCAGGTAGCGGTGGCGCAGGCGGGCGTCCTCACCGACGGTGGTGCGCTCGTCGATCTGGAAGGGCAGCGGCGCGGCCGGGTTCAGGACCTCCAGCTCGCGGATCGCAACCTCGACCTCACCGGTCGCGATGTTGGGGTTGACGTTCTCGGGGGTGCGCGCGTCGACGACGCCGGTGACTTGGATGCAGAACTCGTTGCGGAGGTCGTGGATCCCCGCCTGCGCGAGGTACTCGTCGCGGACGACCACCTGGCAGATGCCGGAGGCGTCGCGGAGGTCGATGAACGCCACCCCGCCGTGGTCGCGTCGCTTGGCGACCCATCCGGCGAGGGTGACGGTCTGGCCGACCTCGCTCGCGCGGAGCTGACCGGCCTTGTGCGTGCGCAGCATGCTTTCCTTGTTCCCTTCTTGCCCCCGCATGGACGGTACGGGGCGCGTGGGGACGAGTCTAGGCCCACCCCTCGGGGGAGGCAGATTCCGTGCCCGCCATGCAGCCACCGTGGGCGAGGTCTGCCGCGATCCGGCGGTCGTCGCCGAGGTCAGTCGACCCCACGCACCGCAGGGCGCAGGTCGCCGGCCGGAGGAGCCCAGGTCGCGGCATCGGCCGGCACCTGCTCGCCGGAGCGGATGTCCTTCACCGAGCCATCGGAGAACCACACGTACGGGATGCCGCGCCGATCCGCGTAGCGGATCTGCTTGCCGAACTTGTCCGCCTTGGGGGCGACCTCGGTCGGGATGCCCCGGGCCCGGAGCTGCTGGGCGGTGGCCACGGCCGTGTCGCGGGCGTCCTCGTTGTCGACGGCCACCAGCACGCACGTCGGCACCGACCGGGATGCCGTGAGCGCCCCCTGACCGATGAGCACGCCGAGGATGCGCGTGACACCGACCGAGATGCCCACGCCGGGGAATGTGCGCTTCCCGTCGGTGGCCAGCGAGTCGTAGCGGCCACCGGAGCAGATCGAGCCGAGCTTCTCGTAGCCCTCCAGCACCGACTCGTAGACGGTGCCGGTGTAGTAGTCCAGACCGCGGGCGATCTTCATGTCGGCCACCACCGAGCCGGGTGCCGCGGCGTTCACCGCACGAACGACGGCCGCCAGCGCCTCCAACCCCTCGTCGAGGAGTTCGTGTTCCACGCCCAACGCCCGGACCTGCTCGACGAACGACTCGTCGCCGCTCTGGATCGTCGCCAGGGCGAGGCACTTGTCGGCGGCGTCCCCGCTCAAGCCGAGCTCGTCGACGAGCAGGGCACGCACGGCGTCCGGCCCGATCTTGTCGAGCTTGTCGACGCGCTGGAGGACGGACAGGTGGTCCTCGATCCCGAGGCCGCGGTAGAAGCCCTCGGCGAGCTTGCGGTTGTTGATGTGGAAGGTGACCTTCGGGACGCCGAGTTCCCCGAGGCGTCCGAGTGCCTCGACCATGACCAGCAGCACCTCGGCGTCGTGGTGCTTGGCGAGGACGCCGTCGCCGACGACGTCGATGTCGGCCTGCAGGAACTCGCGGTAGCGGCCCTCCTGGGGGCGCTCACCGCGCCACACCTTCTGGATCTGGTAGCGGCGGAACGGGAACGCGAGGTGTCCTGCGTTCTCCACGACGTAGCGGGCGAACGGGACGGTCAGGTCGAAGTGCAGGCCGAGGTCGTCGCCGGTGTCGCCGTCGGCGGCGTGCAGCCGGCGGACGACGTAGACCTCCTTGGTGATCTCGCCCTTGCGGGTCAGCGAGTCCATGGTCTCCACCGCGCGGGTCTCGATGGACGCGAAGCCGTGCAACTCGAAGGTCCCGCGCAGCGAGTCGAGGACGGCCTGTTCGACGATCCGGCCGCTCGGCAGGAACTCGGGGAAGCCGGAGAGGGGCTTGGGTCGCATGGTCACCTCAGGTAGGAGTCTTGCAGGTAGGGATTGGTGGCGCGCTCGCGGGCCATCGTGGTCTCGGGGCCGTGCCCGGGCAGCAGCGCCGCCGTGTCGGGCAGGGCCAGGACGACCTCGCGCAGCGTCTGACGCATGACGGCGTCGTCGCCGCCGGGCAGGTCCGTCCGGCCGATGGAACCCGCGAACACCACGTCGCCGGTGAAGATGAGCTCCGTCAGCTCCGGGGCCTGCGGCAGCGGCTCCAGCAGCGGCGTCCGCCACAACAGGCAGCCGGGGCGATGACCCGGCGCCACCTCGGTGGTGAAGGTGATGCCGGCGAGTTCGAGGGTCTCTCCCCCACTCAGGTCGCGCAGGTCGGCGGGCTCGACGTGGTTCACCTGGAAGCGCTCGATGATCTGGACGGCCATCTCCGACAGCAGGCTCGGGTCGAACAGCTCACGGTCGGCGGCATGGAGGTAGGCGGGGACGCCGTAGTGGTCGGCGACGTCCGCGGCTCCTCCGACGTGGTCCGGGTGCCCGTGGGTGAGGACGACCGCCTCGACCGTCAGGTTCTTCTCGTCGACGATCCTCCTCACGTTGTCGAAGGCGTTGACCCCGGGGTCGACGACAACGCAGCGGCTCCCATCGAGGGAGAAGATGTAGCAGTTCGCCTGGAACGGACCGGCGGGAAACGAAGTCAGGAACACCCCGACACCTTATCGAGAGCAGACATACGCGCACCCACGGGGGTTTTTCGGGCAAGATGGATCCCATGACTGACTCCGCAGGTCCGACCAGCTTCGGTCGTGTCGATCCCGATGGCACCGTCTACGTGACCACGGGTGACAGCGAACGGGCTGTCGGTCAGGTCCCTGACGTCTCCCCCGACGAAGCACTCGCCTTCTTCGTCCGCCGTTTCGAGGCGCTCGACCTCGAGGTGACGCTGCTCGAGCAGCGCCTGGGCTCGGGGGCCGTCTCACCGGACGATGCTCGTCACACCATCAAGAACCTCCGCAAGTCCGTGGCCGAGGCCAACGCCGTCGGTGATCTCGCCTCGCTCGAGGCCCGTCTCGAGGCGCTCCAGCCGCGCCTGGCCGAGGCGTCCGAGGCCCGGAAGGCCGAACGAGCCAAGCAGCACGAGGCGACCCGGGAGGCCAAGGAGGCCATGGTCGCCGAGGCGGAGTCGCTGGCCGCCGGCAACGATTGGCGCGGGGGCGTGAACCGCTTCCGCCAACTGCTGGAGGACTGGAAGGCCCTGCCGCGCATCGACCGCGCCACGGACGACGAGCTGTGGCACCGCTTCAGCTCGGCCCGCACCACCTACACGCGTCGCCGCAAGTCGCAGTTCGCCGAGCAGTCGGCGAAGTGGGGCGAGGCCAAGGCCCTGAAGCAGCAGATCATCGAAGAGGCCCGCGAGCTGGCCGACTCCACCGACTGGGGTCCCACGTCGGGTGCCTTCCGTGACCTCATGAGCCGGTGGAAGGCCGCGGGCACCGCCGCGCGCGAGGATGACAACAAGCTGTGGGCCGAGTTCCGGGGGCTGCAGGACAAGTTCTTCGACGCCCGCACCGCCGCCCAGTCGCAGCAGGACGAGGAGTTCTCCGGCAACCTGGTCGCCAAGGAGGAGTTGCTCACCAAGGCCGAGGCCGAGATCCTCCCCGTCACCGACCTCGACAAGGCGCGCACCCAGTTCCGCGAGTTCCTTGAGGAGTACCACGCGCTGGGCAAGGTTCCGCGCGACGCGATGCGTGGCCTCGACAACCGCGTCCGCGCCATCGAGCAGGCGGTCAAGAAGGCCGAGGACGACGAGTGGAAGCGCACCGATCCCGAGGCTCGCCAGCGTGCCGAGGAGACGGTGGCCATGCTCACCTCCGAGATCGAGAAGCTGCAGGGCAAGGTCGACAAGGCCGAGGCGCGCGGCGACAAGTCCGCCGCCAAGAAGGCCCAGGACTCGATCCAGACCTACTCGTCCTGGCTCGAGCAGGCCAAGGCGACGCTGGCCGACTTCACCCGCTGACCTACCGCACGATCCCCGACGACCGGGCCGCAGTCACCGCTGCGGTCCGGTTGTCGACGTTCAGCTTCTCGTACACGTGCACGAGGTGGGTCTTCACGGTCGCCTCGGACAGGAACAACCGCTTGGCGATCTGGCGGTTCGCCAGTCCCTCGGCCAGCAGGACCACCACCTCGCGCTCCCGCTCGGTGAGTTCGGTCGGTGGGGCGACGACGCGACGGGCCAGCGTCCCGCCACAGAGGGTGCGAACACGGCCTCTCCCCTCGCCGCAGCCGGCCACCTCCTCTGGGCCCTCGGCGTCCTGTCGAAGGGCTCGGACGCCGCCCGGCGTGTGTTCCACCGCGCCTCGGTCGCCGTGTGGGCGACCTGGCTGGTCCCCTACACCACGGGCACGGCCAGCGCCATGATGGCCTGACGATGCCTGTCAGCGGCTTCGCTTCGGACGCGGGCGCCCAGTCCAGGCGAGGTAGGCGCTGCCGCCGGTCAACGCGGCCCCGCCCAGCGCCACGAGGGGACCGGCGAGACGGCCCAACCGGTTCTTGTAGGCCACCAGCACGTTGGTCCCTCCGGTGATCATCGCGGCCACGATCATGGCGGCCACGACCCGGTCCCCCATCCGCTCGATCCGGCCGACCAGGGGCTCCAGCTCGCCGGCTCGGAGGTTGACGTCCATGCCCCCGCTGTCGACCCGCTCGAGCAGCCTGCGGAGGTAGGTCGGCAGGTCCACGCCGAGTTCGGCAGCCGAGATCGTCGCGTCCCGCAGGCGTTCAGCCACCCGGCGGGGACTCATCCGTTCGCCGATCAACGTGACGGCGTACGGGGAGATCACGGAGTTGAGGTCGAACCCGGGGTTCAGCGTGCGCCCGAGCCCGTCGGCGATCGCCAGCATGCGGAAGAGCCGGACGACCTCCGGCGGCAGGGCGAGCCGATGGCGGCGTACGATTTCGAAGAGCTGGGTGGACACCAGGGCGACGTCCACGTCGGCCAGGGCCCGCCCGTCCAGCCACCCGGTGAGTCGCGCGACCTCCCGGCGGAGCCGCGCCCGGTCGAGCGAGCCGCGCGGCGGGGCGATCTCGAGCAGGACGCTCACCAGCTCATCGGCGTCCTGCCGGGCCAGGGCGACGATCATCCGGGCGAACTGCCGACGCATGACTGGGCCGATCCTCCCGACCGACCCGAAGTCGATGAGCCCGATCGTGCCGTCGGGCTCGACGAAGAGGTTGCCGGCGTGCGGGTCGGCGTGGAAGACGCCGTCCTCGAAGACCATGCGCATCAACGCTGAGGCCGCGCGGTGGGCCAGGTCGGGCCGGTCGATCGCGGCGGCGTCCAACGCCTCGACGTCGTCGATGCGGATGCCGGGCAGTTCCTCCAGGGTGAGCACCCGCGATGTCGTGGTGTCCCAGTCGATCCACGGCACGTGGAGACGAGGCACCTCCCGGACGTTCCGGCTGATCTCCTCGCACGCGCGCGCCTCGGTGAGGTAGTCGAGCTCGGCCCGGAGCGACCGGCCGAACTCCTCGACCAGGCCGACGACGTCCATGTCGGCGAGCATGGGGACGTTGCGGGCCAGGTGACCCGCCAGGTTGCGAAGAAGCTCCAGATCGGTGTGGACCTCCTCCACGACACCCGGCTTGCGGATCTTGACCACGACCTCGCGCCCGTCGTGCAGGCGCGCGCGGTGGGCCTGCCCGATCGAAGCGGTGGCCAAGGGCTCGCGGTCGAACCACGCGTAGAGCTCGTCCACCCCTGCACCGAAGTCCTCGTGCACGACCGGGGCGAGCTCCTCGAAGGGGACGGGTGTGGTGGAGTCGACCAGCTTCGCGAAGGCCGTGCAGTACTGCTCGGGCACGAGGTCGGGCCTCATGGAGATCACCTGGCCCAGCTTCACGAAGGTGGCCCCGAGCTCCTCGAAGGCACTCACCAGCAGTTCCGGCCGGACGTCCTCGTCCCCGTCCCGGTCGAGTTCCCCGGCCCCCAGCTGCATCCACCTGCCCAGACCCGCCTGGATCGCCGTGGCGTGGAGCCCATGGCGGGTCAGGATGCGGGCGACCTCGCGGTAACGCTGCAGCGTGCGGCCCATGGCCACAGGCTAGTTGAGGGCAAGCCCCGCGGGGTCGGCCTAGCCCGGCTTGACCCGGTTGACCTCGTAGACACCCGGAAGGCGTCGCAGCGTGTTCAGCACGGTGTCGAGGTGGCGCGGATCGGGGGTCTGGAAGGTCAGGCGCATGGTGAAGACGTGGTCCTTGGACGCGTTCGCCGACACCGACACGATGCTCATGTGCAGCTCGGTCAGGGCCCTCGTGACGTCGCTCAGCATGCCGGCCCGGTCGATGCCCTCCAGCTGCACCGCGACCAGGAACGCGGAGCCCGCGGTCGGCGCCCAGGACACCGGGACGATTCGTTCGGGGTAGCGCTTCAGCGACTCCACGTTCGTGCAGTCCTCGCGGTGCACCGAGATGCCCTCGCTGCGAGTGACGAACCCGATGATCGGGTCACCCGGCACCGGCAGGCAGCACTTGGCGAGCTTGGTGTACATGTCCGGGTCGCCGTCCACCACGACTCCGGAGTGGTCACGCGGCAGCTTCCGCATCGGCCGGACGAGCAGCGCCTCGTCCACCAGGGACGCCTCGGCGGCCGCCTCGCCGCCGCCCACCGTCCGGACCAGCTGCGTCACCACGGACTGGGGGCTCACCGTGCCCTCGCCAATGGCGGCCCACAGGCTCGGGACGTCCGAGACGTGGAACGACTGCACCAGCCCGGCCAGCACCTCGGGGGTCAGGAGACGCGCGGCGAGGTGGGCTCGGCGCATCTGCTTGGACAGGAGTTCCTTGCCCTGCTCGATGGCCTCGTCGCGGCGCTCGCGCGTGAAGTGCTGCCGGATCTTGGACCGGGCGCGCGGCGTCTTGACGAAGCTCAGCCAGTCGCGGCTCGGGCCGGCGTTCTGGGCCTTGGACGTGATGATGTCCACGACCATGCCCATCTCGAGCGGCGAATCGAGCGGGACGAGCTTGCCGTTGACGCGGGCACCGATGCACCGGTGGCCGACCTCGGTGTGGATCGCGTACGCGAAGTCGACCGGGGTGGAGCCCGCCGGCAGCGAGATGACGTCGCCCTTCGGGGAGAAGACGAAGACCTCGTTCTTGGCGATCTCCTCAGTGAAGGTGTCGAGGAACTCGCCGGAATCCTCGGTCTCCTTCTGCCACTCCGAGATCGACTGCACCCAGTTGATCTGGTTGCCGGAGGTCTTGCCCTCCTTGTAGCGCCAGTGCGCGGCCACGCCGAACTCCGCCTGCCGGTGCATGTCGTGGGTGCGGATCTGGAGCTCGACCGGCTTGCCGCCCGGCCCCAGCACCGTCGTGTGCAACGACTGGTAGAGGTTGAACTTCGGCATGGCGATGTAGTCCTTGAAACGACCCGGCAGCGGACGCCAGCGCGCGTGCAGGACGCCGAGCACGTCGTAGCACTCACGCTTGGTGTCGACGAGGATGCGCAGGCCCACGAGGTCGTAGATGTCGTAGAAGTCGCGACCCCGGACCATCATCTTCTGGTAGATCGAGTAGTAGTGCTTGGGCCGGCCGTAGACGGTCGCCTTGATCTTCTCCTTGGCCAGGTCCTCACGCACCTGGCTGATGACGGTGCTCAGGTACTGGTCGCGCAGCGGCGCCCGCTCGGCGACCAGCTTCACGATCTCGGAGTAGATCTTCGGCTCCAGGACGGAGAACGACAGGTCCTCCAGCTCCCACTTGACGGCGTTCATGCCGAGCCGGTGCGCGAGCGGCGCGTAGATCTCGAGCGTGTCCCGGGCGATGCGCGCCTGCTTGTCCTGCCTCAGCGAGCTGATGGTGCGCATGTTGTGCAGCCGGTCGGCCAGCTTGATGACCAGCACCCGGATGTCTCGCGCCATCGCGACGACCATCTTGCGGATCGTCTCGGCCTTGGCCGACTCCCCGTACACCACCTTGTCCAGCTTGGTGACGCCGTCGACCATCGTGGCGACTTCCTCGCCGAAGTCGGCCGTCAGCTGGGCCAGCGTGTAGCCCGTGTCCTCCACCGTGTCGTGCAGCAACGCCGCGCAGATCGTGGGCTCGGTCAGCCCGAGGCCGGCGAGGATGGTCGCGACGGCCAGGGGGTGGGTGATGTAGGAGTCACCACTCTTGCGAGTCTGCCCTGCGTGGTAGTGCTCGGCCGTTCGGTACGCACGCTCGATGAGGGCGGTGTCGACCTTCCCGTGGTGGTGGCGCATGGCGGCGAAGAGGGGATCCAGGGCGGCCGTGCCGGTCGGCTTCTGGGACCCGAGCAGGGCGAGCATCCGGCGGACGCTGCGCCGCGGCTGGTCGGGGACGGCCGGCACGTCTCCGGGGGCATCCGGGACGGCGGGGACGCGCGGGTCGTACCCGGGCGAACCGGAGGTCCGGCTGGCAGCTTCACTCATGGCTCACCTCCCCACGTGGTGGACCGAGTCTAGCGCTGGCCGGACCCCGGGTGGTCGCCGGCCGGCCGCTGGGTGCGGCGGCTCGGTCGGACGACGACCAACTCGTCGCCCGTCTTCAGCGTCGAGACGCTGGGATCGAAGAAGCGGCGCAGGAGGCCGCCGCGAACGACGCCGATGACCCGCTCCCCCGCGACGTCCTGGGTGCCGTGGCCCACCTCGTCCGGCGTGACGAGGCGCTGCGCGATGTCGAGGCCCTCACCGTAGCTGAGGAGGTCCTCCATGGTGGCGCCCAGGTCCGGGCTCACCGCCGACAGGCCGACGAGGCGACCCACGGCGTCCGAGCTGGTGACGACGCCGTCGGCGCCCGACTGCCGCAGCAGGGACACGTTCTCTGCCGCCCGTACCGCGACCACGATGTGCGCGTGGGGGTTGAGCTGGCGTGCGGTGAGGGTGGCCAGGATGGCGGTGTCGTCCCGGTTGACGGTGATCACGATGTGCTTCGCCTTGGGCACCTCGGCCCTCCGGAGGAGCTCACGCGAGGTGGCGTCCCCCAGGAAAGCGGCGAGACCGTTGCGGTTCGCCTCGTCGACGGCGGCCTGGCTCCCGTCGACGACGACGATGCGGTCCTTCTCGGCTCCGTTGCGCAGGAGCGTGTTCAAGGCGCTGCGGCCCATGGTCCCGTAACCCAGGACGACGGTGTGGTTGCGCATCTTCTTCCTCCAACGGGCGTCGACCATGGCGCGACGTCCCTCGTTCGCGAGCACCTCGAGGGTGGTACCGACCAACAGGATCAGGAACGCGATGCGCATCGGCGTGACCAGCAGCGCGTTCAGCAGGCGGGCATGGTCGGAGACGGGGGTGATGTCGCCGTAGCCGGTGGTCGTCACCGTCACGGTCGCGTAGTAGAGAGCATCGATGAAGCTGACGCCGTCCCCGTTGACGTTGTCGGCGTAGCTCTCGTGGTCCAGCCAGACGACCATGGTGTTGAGCAGGATGATGCCCAACGCGAGCAACGAGCGCCGGACGAGCTCGCCGAACGGGTTCGCGGCGACGGACGGCAGCCGGACGAGGGCCTCGTACCCCCACAGTGACTGCGATGACCGGTCGGCCATGGCTCAGACCGTGACGACGGCGGAGAGCGTGTCGGCGCCCAGCTCCACCAGGCGTTCGCGACCGTTCAGGAAGCCGAGCTCCATGAGCACGGCGACGTGGACGAGCTCCGCGCCTTGGCGCTTGATGAGAGCCGCGGTCGCCCCGACCGTTCCGCCGGTGGCGAGGACGTCGTCGATGACCATGACGCGGGCGCCGGGCCACAGGGCGTCGGTGTGCATCGCGAGGGTCGCGTGGCCGTACTCGAGCGTGAAGCTCTGCTCGTCCACGGTGCCCGGGAGCTTGCCGGGCTTGCGGACCGGCACGAAGCCGGCCCCCAGCCTGAGCGCCACCGGTGCGGCGAAGATGAAGCCACGAGCCTCCATGCCCACCACGATGTCGATCGAACCGGGCGCCAGGGCGACGAGTTCGTCGACCGCGGCGGCGAAACCCCGAGGGTTCGCCAGCAGGGGCGTGATGTCCTTGAAGACCACGCCCGGCGTGGGCCAGTCCGGGACGTCGCGGACCAGCTCCTGGATCAACTCACGGTTGGCGTTCACCGCGCATCCTTCCTGCGCTCCGCGCGGCTGGTGTGCCGGCGCTGCTGCCGCTGCTGGAGTTCCTCGGCTCGAACGGCGCCGAGGGCCGCCGGGTCGATGGCCACCTGGCCGGTGCTGGACAGCAGCGGCTTGGAGGCGCCCACCGCGACGGGAGTGACCGCCACGGACCCCGTCTCCCCCGCCCGCCCGGCCTGGGCCGCCTTGAGCGCGTGCTTGGCCACACGCTTGTCATGGGCCCTCACCTCGGGCTCGCGCTCCTTCATCTGCACGAACATCGGAGCAGCCAGGAACAGCGACGAGTACGCGCCCGCGATCATGCCGACGAACATGGCCAGGCCGAGGTCCTTCAGCGGGCCGGTCCCCAGAACGAAAACACCGGTGAACAGGATGGCCGCCACGGGGAGCACGCCGATGACGGTGGTGTTGATCGACCGGATGAGCACCTGGTTGATCGCCAGGTTCGCCAGGTGTCCGAAGGAGTGGTTCTTCTTGTCGAGGCCGGAGGTGTTCTCGCGCACCTTGTCGAACACGACGACCGTGTCGTACAGCGAGTAGCCCAGGATGGTCAGGACGCCGATCAGCGTCGCCGGGGTGAAGGCGAACTGCAGGATGGCGTAGACGCCCACGGTCACGATCAGGTCGTGCCCCAGCGCGATCAGGGCGGCCGCCGACATCTTCCAGTTCCGGAAGTAGACGGCGATCATCAGGGCAACCAGGGCGAGGAACACCAGGAGCGCGATGATGCCCTGCTGGGTGATCTGCTGCCCCCAGTACGGGCCGATGAGGTTGTTGGTCACCTGCTCCGTCGACACCCCCGCCTTCTCGGCGAGGTGCGACGTCATCTGGTTGATCTCCTCCGCCGACAGTGCGCGTACCTGGATGCGGACCTGACCGTCGCCGATGGTGTTGACCTTGATCTCCCCGAGGTCGGGCAGCCCGCTCTCGGCAGCGGCGTCGCGGTACTCGTCCACGGTGGTGCTGGTGACCTTCGCCGGCACGGAGAACTCCGAGCCACCGGTGAAGTCGATCGACAGGCTCAGCCCACGGATCGCCACGACCAGCAGGCAGATCGCGATGATGATCGCGGAGACGATGTACCAGCGGTTGCGCTTCCCGACGAAGTCGTAGGAGACGTCGCCGGTGTAGAGGCGATGCGCGAGGCTCGGCTTGGTGGTGCTCATCAGGCCTCCTTGGGGGCGGTCGCCCGCAGGCGGCGGATGGGGGAACGGCGCTGGACGCCCAGGTGTTCGGGCTCGAAGCCGGAGAAGCGGCGTCCCTCACCGAAGAACTTGGTCCGGCCCAGCAGCGTCACCACGGGCTTGGTGAAGAAGAACACGATCGCGATGTCCAACAACGTGGTGAGGCCCAGGGTGAAGGCGAAGCCCTTCACCGACCCGATCGCGAGCACGAACAGCACCGCCGCGGACAGCAGCGACACGGCGTCCGCGATCAGGATGGTCTTGCGCGATCCGACCCAGCCGGTCTCGATGGCGGTCCGCAGGGACCGCCCTTCGCGCACCTCGTCGCGAATGCGTTCGAAGTAGATGATGAACGAGTCCGCCGTCATGCCGATCGCCACGATGGCGCCGGCGATGCCCGGGAGGTTCAGGGCGAAGCCCATGCCCTCGCCGAGCAGCACCATGATCTCGTAGGTCATCAGGGCCGCCAGTGCCAGCGAGGAGATCACGACGATGGACAGCGCCCGGTAGTAGACGACCGAGTAGATGACCACCAGGGCCAGACCGATCAGGCCCGCGATGATGCCGGCCCGCAGCTGCTCCCCACCCAGCGTCGGGGACACGTTCGAGACCTCGGACAGGTCGAACGCCAGCGGCAGCGAGCCGTACTTGAGCACGTTGGCCAGGTCGGACGCCGACTGCTGCGTGAAGCTGCCGGTGATCTGCGCCTCCCCGCCCGGGATGGGACCCGAGAGGCTCGGGTAGGTGATGACCTCACCGTCGAGAACGATCGCGAAGGTGTTCTGCGGGGACTCCTTCTGCGCCAGGTTGCCGGTGACCTTCTCGAAGATCTGGGCGCCCTCGGAGTTCAGCGAGAGGGTGACGATCCAGTTCACCCCGCCCTGCGGGATGCCCGAGCTGGCGTTCGTCAGCATGTCGCCGTCGATGACGGACGGGTACAGCAGGAACTTCGTGGTCTGCTCACGATCGCAGGTGATCAGCGGCTGGTCGTCCACGTCCGGGAACGGGTCGCCGCACTGGTATGCCTCGAAGTCGGCGAGGTCGCGGGCGCTGGGCTGCCACGCCAGCACCTCGTCCGTGGTGGGCGGGGTCTCGGCCGGGGTGGTCGGTCGCGGGTCCGGCGGGGGCAGCGGGAGGCCGGAGGCCTGCCCGGGCGCGGCCGGTTGGGCCGCGTAAGTCGGACGGAACTTCAGCTGGGCCGTCTGACCCACCATCTCCTGGAGCTGGGCGGGCGCCACGTTCGGCACGGAGACGGTGATCTGGTTGTTGCCGACGATGGCGACCTCGGACTCACCGACGCCGACCGCGTCCACGCGCTGCTGGATGATCGTGCGGGCCTGTTCGAGGCTGGCGGGATCCACCGTGCCCGTTCCCGTCGTGTTGCGGGCGGTCAGGGTGATCGTCGTGCCACCGCGCAGGTCGAGACCCAGCTTGGGGGCCCACGACTGGGACAGCGCCATGATGCCGAACAGGGCCAGCACGAAGGCGAAAAGGGTGATCAGGGTGCGCCCGGGGCGCTGCTTTGTCCTGCTCTCGGTAGCCACAGCTTCAGTTCTTCCGCAAGGGGGTCAGTTGGACTTCTGGTCGGGGGTCCCGGGCTGGAGGGGCCGTTCAGTGTCGGCGACGGCTGCCGACTCGTCGGTCTCGTACGCGGACGGCTCCACGGGCGAGCCGGTCTCACCAGCGGACTCCTCGTCGTCGTACTCGAACTCCTCCTCCGACGCCTCGACCGTGCGCATGATGGCCTGCTTGAGGATTGTCATCTCGATTCCCGGGGAGATCTCCACGACGGCGGTGCGCTCGCCCACCTCGCGGATGGTGGCCATCACGCCGGCGGTCGTCATGATGCGGGTTCCGGGGCCGAGGTTGCTCACGAGTTCCTGCTGCTTCTTCTGCTTGCGCTGCGCCGGACGAATGAGCAGCAGCCAGAAGGCAAGGCCCATGACGGCGAGCATGAGCAGCGTGGACAGCGTCTGGTTGTCGGGCATGTCTGGTACGAATCCTCTTGTCGTTGAGCGCGGACACCGTTCGGTGCGCCGCCAGGTGAAGAGACTACCGGTACATTCCTACGAGTCCGTGAACAGGTCCGCCCTGTTCGCGGGTACCGCCAGTCCGAGGTGTCGCCAGGCCCGGGCCGTGGCCACTCGACCGCGCGGCGTCCGCATGAGGAAGCCCTGCCGGATCAGGTAGGGCTCCGCGACCTCCTCCACCGTCTCGGTCTCCTCGCCCACGCTCATCGCGAGCGTGGACAGGCCCACCGGACCGCCGGCGAACCGCACGCAGACGGCCTCGAGCACCGCGCGGTCGAGGCGGTCCAGACCGATCTCGTCCACCTCGTACAACGCGAGGGCGGCCGCGGCCACGTCGGGGGTGATCCGGCCGGACGTCTTCACCAGTGCGTAGTCGCGGACGCGGCGCAGCAGGCGGTTGGCAATGCGGGGCGTGCCGCGGCTGCGGGTCGCGATCACCTCGGCGGACTGCTGGTCCAGGTCCACCCCCAGCAGCGACGCGCTGCGCCGGACGATGCCGACGAGGTCGCGCGCGTCGTAGTAGTCCAGCTGTCCGGTGAAGCCGAAGCGGTCGCGCAGCGGCCCGGGCAACAGGCCCGCGCGGGTCGTGGCCCCCACGAGCGTGAAGCGCGGGATCTCCAGGGGGATCTCCGTGGCACCCGGCCCCTTTCCGACGATCACGTCGACGCGGAAGTCCTCCATCGCGAGGTAGAGCATCTCCTCGGCCGGCCGGCTCATCCGGTGGATCTCGTCGAGGAAGAACACCTCCCCCTCGGTCAGGCCCGACAGGATCGCGGCCAGGTCGCCGGCGTGCTGGATCGCCGGCCCTGAACTGATCCGCAACGGCGCACCGACCTCGTTGGCGATGATCATGGCCAGCGTCGTCTTGCCCAACCCCGGTGGCCCGGAGAGCAGGACGTGGTCCGGCACCGCGCCGCGGTGCTGGGCGGCCGCCAGCACCAGACCGAGTTGTTCGGCCACCCGGGGCTGGCCCCGAAACTCGGCGAGCGTGGGGGGACGGAGGGCACCGTCGACCACCTGGTCGTCGGAGTGCTGGTGCGGATCCAGCGGGTCGTCGACGAGCTTCGCCATCAGCGGGCCAGGCTCTTCAGCGCGGCGCGCATGATCTCCCCGATGCCCATCGAGGGATCCTCCTCACGGAGGTGCGCGACCCGCTCAACCGCGGCGTGGGCGTCCTTGCTGTTCCAGCCGAGCGATTCGAGGCCGGACGCCACCTGCTCGCGCCAGTCCTCGACGGGCAGGGCGCGCGCCCCGCGCGACAGGTCCGGGACGGCGCCCAGCCCCTGCACCTTGTCCTTGAGCTCGATGATCATCTTCTGCGCACCCTTGGGGCCGATCCCGGGCACGCGCGTGATCGCGGCCACGTTCCCCTGGCTGATGGCGACCCGCAGTTCGTCCGGAGGCAGGACCGACACGATGGCCTGCGCGATCTTCGGGCCGATCCCGGAGGCGGTCTGCACCAGCTCGAACGCGTCCCGCTCGTCGGCCTCGGAGAAGCCGTACAGGGTCAGCGAGTCCTCGCGGACGACGAGGGACGTGTGCAACAGGGCCGGCTCCCCCACCCGGACGGACGAGACCGTGGCGGGCGTGCACAGGGCACGCACCCCGAAGCCGGCGAGGTCGAGCACCACCCAGGTGCCGCCCACCGACACCACGGTGCCGGTCAACTGCGCGATCATGCCTTCGTCCCCCTCATCCCAGTCGTCTCTGCGCGGCCCGGGCGCGCGCCAGCGCCTGCCCCATGGCCAGCTCCCGGCGCACCTGCGCCTGGTTGATGCGGGCGATGGCCGGAGCCCGCCACAGGTGGCAGATGGCCAGCGCCACGGCGTCCGCCGCGTCGGCTGGTCTGGGCGGGGCGTCCAGCTTGAGGATGCGCATGACCATCTGCCCGACCTGCGCCTTGTCCGCCCTGCCGTTGCCCGTGATGGACGCCTTGACCTCGCTCGGGGTGTGCTGCGCCACCTGGAGCCCGGCGCGGGTCCCGACCAGCAGCACCACGCCGGACGCCTGGGCCGTGCCGATGATCGTGCTCACGTCGCGGCGGGCGAAGACGCGCTCGACGGCGATGGCGTCGGGACGGTACTCGGCCAGGTACTGGACGAGGCTGCGCTCGAGGGAGGCGAGGCGCTGCCCCACCTCCAGGTCGGCCGCCGTGCGGACGACGTCGGCGAGCAACAACGCCGGCTGGCGGCCGGAATCGCCCTCGATGATGCCCACCCCGCAACGGGTCAGGCCGGGGTCGATCCCGAGCACGCGCATGGCATCACCGATTCCTTGGTCTGGTCGAAGGGCCGAACGTATGTTCGGATCCTAACGTCAGTCCTCCAAGGACTCGAGGATCTCGTCCGGCACGTCCTCATTGCTCCAGACGGCCTCGACGTCGTCGACCTCCTCGATCGCGTCGAGCAGCTTGAACAACTTCTCGGCGGCTTCCTTGGAGTCGATCGCCTGCTCGAACTGCGGGCGGAACTCCAAGTCGGCCGACTCGTAGTCGATGCCGGCGTCCTGGACGGCCTTGCGCACGTCCACCAGGCTGGCGGGGTCGGCGACGATCTTGAAGGTCTCGCCCTCGTCCACGATGTCCTCGGGGCCGGCCTCGAGGGTCGCCTCCATGAGGTCGTCCTCGGTCACGACCTTGTCGGCCGCCTTCTTGTCGGCGCCGGGCTGCACCTTCTTGACCTCGACCACGCCCTTGCGGTCGAACACGCGCGCGACCGAGCCCATGTCGGCGACCGTGCCGCCGTTGCGGGTGATCGCCACCTTGACGTCAGACGCCGACCGGTTGCGGTTGTCGGTCAGGCACTGGATGAGGATCGCCACGCCCGCGGGGCCGTAGGCCTCGTAGGTGATCTCGTCGTAGGAGACCGAGTCGTTGCCCTCACCGCCGCCGCGCTTGACGGCCCGGTCGATGTTGTCGTTGGGGACCGAGTTCTTCTTCGCCTTCTGGATGGCGTCGTACAGCGTGGGGTTGCCGGCCGGGTCGGGGCCCCCGAGGCGCGCAGCCACCTCGATCTTCTTGATCAGGTTGGCGAAGAGCTTGCCGCGCTTGGCGTCGATCGCGGCCTTCTTGTGCTTCGTGGTGGCCCACTTGGAATGCCCTGACACGGGTCTCCTTAGTGCTCGTCTCGTCTGGTCCAGCGGTCATTCTATCCCTGACCGCGCAGCACTCTGCCCCCTCGGGTCATGGCCGGGGGAAGCGGCTCAGCCCTCCGCCACCTGCAGGGCATCCTCCAGGGTGAAGTTCCCGACGTACAGGGCAGTGCCGATGATCGCCCCCGTCACGCCCTGGGGCACCAGCGTGCGGAGGGCGCGCAGGTCGTCCAGCGAGCTGATGCCGCCGGAGGCGATGACGTCGGCGTCCGTCATGGAGGCGACCTCCTCCAGCAGTTCCAGGTTGGGGCCGGTCAGCATCCCGTCGGAGTTCACGTCGGTCACCACGAAGGTCTGGCAGCCCGCGTCGCTCAGCCGCTCGACCGACTCACGCCACGACCCGCCCTCGCGGACCCACCCGCGCGCCGCCAGGTTGTCGCCCTTCACGTCGATGGCGACGCCGATCTGGTCGCCGTACCGGGCGATGATGCGCTCGACCCACTCCGGGTTCTCCAGTGCGGCGGTGCCGACGTTGATGCGGCGGCAGCCGGTGCCCAACGCGCGCTCGAGGTCGGCGTCCGTGCGCAGGCCGCCGGACAGTTCGACCTGCAGGTCGAGCTGGGCGATGATGTGCGCGAGGAGTTCGGCGTTGGAACCGCGACCGAACGCGGCGTCGAGATCCACCAGGTGCAGCCACGACGCACCGGCGTCCTGCCACCGCTTCGCGGCCGCCAGTGGATCGCCGAACACCTTCTCGGAACCGGCCACCCCCTGGGCCAGTTGGACGGCCTGACCGCCCTGGACGTCGACGGCGGGCAACAGGAACAGCTTGTCATTCACGAGGGCGAGGCTAGCGGACCCGACCCGCTCCCCCGCCCCGGACGTCGACGACTGGACGCCCCACGGCGAGGTCACACGTCAGAGCGTGGCGACCCAGTTGCGCAGCAGCCGGGCCCCGGCGCCGCCCGACTTCTCCGGGTGGAACTGCGTGGAGGTGAGGGGTCCGTACTCGATGGCGGCCACGAAGCGGTCCCCGTCGTGTTCGGTCCACGTCGCGCGGACGCCTTCGGGCCACGCCGCGTCGTGCGCGGCATAGCTGTGGACGAAGTAGAACCGCTGGTCGTCCACGCCCTCGAACAGCGTCGACCCCTCGGGCGGGTGGACCTGGTTCCAGCCCATGTGCGGCAGGCGGGTCGCCTCCACCTGCTCCACGACTCCGGGCAGGATGCCCACCCCGGCGGTCTCCACCCCGTGCTCCACCCCGGCTTCGAACATCACCTGGTGACCCACGCAGATGCCGAGCACGGGGCGTCCGGCGGCGAGGCGCTCGCGGATGATGCGCGGCCCGTCGACGGCCTCCAACCCGGCCATGCAGGCGGCGAAGGCGCCGACGCCGGGGACGACCAGCCCATCGGCGGCGAGCGCGGTCGCGGGGTCGGAGGTCAGCACGACCTCGGCGCCCGTCGCGGCCAGCGCGCGGGTCGCCGAGTGCAGGTTGCCGGACCCGTAGTCCAGGACGGCGACCGTCGTCATGAGCGGTCCCCCATCAGAGAGCGCCCTTCGTGGACGGCACGATGCCCTCGATCCGGACGTCCGGCTCGACGGCGGTGCGCAGCGCCCGCGCCAGGGCCTTGAACTGGGCCTCGACGATGTGGTGCGGATCTCGTCCACGGATCAGGTCCAGGTGCACGCAGAGGCCCGCGTTCAGGGCCAAGGACTCGACGACGTGGTAGGTCATCGAGCCCTGGTACGGCACCCCGGACCCGCCGATGCGCGCGTAGACCTGGACGTCCGGCTCGCCGGTGCACACGACGTAGGGGCGTCCCGCGACGTCGACGACACAGCGGGCCAGCGCCTCGTCCAGCGGGACGATGGCGTCCCCGAACCGGCGGATGCCCGACTTGTCCCCCAATGCCTGGCGCAGCGCCTGGCCGATGACGATCGCGGTGTCCTCGACGACGTGGTGGCCGTCGATGTGGACGTCACCGGTGGCGTCCACGCGCAGGTCGATCAGGGAGTGCTTGCTCATGGCGGTGAGCATGTGGTCGTAGAAGCCGACCCCGGTGCTGATCTGGGAGGTTCCGGTGCCGTCGAGGTCCAGCTCGACGGTGATCGTGCTCTCGCTGGTCGTGCGCTCGATGCGGGCGGTCCGTGCCATCACTGCTCCATCCTCGGGGCGTCGACGGCCGCCAGGGCCGTGTGGAACGCCTCCATCTCCTCGGGTGTCCCCGCGCTCACGCGGAGGTAGCCGCTCGGGCCAGTCTCCCGGACCAGCACTCCCTGCGCCAACAACTGTTCCCACGCCAGGTGCCGGTCGACCCACCGCCCGACCAGGGCGAAGTTGGCGTCGGACTCGACCACCTCGAAGCCCATCGCGCGGCACCGGGCCACCATGTCGTCGCGGGCGACGCGGAGGTCTGCCACGCGGGCGAGCATCTCGTCCGCGTGCCGCAGGGCCACGGACGCCACCGCCTGGGTCTGGGCGGACAGGTGGTACGGCAACCGGACGATCCGGCAGGCGTCCACGATCGCCGGGGCCGCCGCGAGGTAGCCCAGGCGCCCTCCGGCGAAGGCGAAGGCCTTGCTCATGGTGCGACTCACCACGAGGTTGCCGAACCGCGGCAGCAGCGTGAGTGCCGTGGCCTCGGGCGTCCGGCTGAACTCCTGGTAGGCCTCGTCCACCACCACGATGGCGTCCGTGCCGGCAAGCACCTCCTCGATGACCGACAGCGGCGTCGAGGTGCCCGTGGGGTTGTTCGGGGTCGTGATCAGCACCACGGTCGGCTGGTGCTCAGCGATGGCGTCCAGCACCAGGCGGGCGTCAATCGTGAAGTCGTGGCGCCGGGGCACGGTGACGTACGCGGTGTGGGTGTTGCGCGCGTACTCGGGGTACATCGAGTAGGTCGGTGTGAACGTCAGGACGCGGCGTCCGGGGCCGCCGAAGGCGCCCAACACGTGCGTCATCACCTCGTTGGAACCGTTGGCGGCCCAGATGTTCCCCACCTGGAGCCCGTGGCCGAGGTAGTCGGCCAACTGCCGACGCAGCGCGCAGAACTCGCGGTCGGGGTAGCGGTGGTAGGACGCGGCCCGGATGGCCTCGGCCATGTCGTCCAGGGTCGCCGCGGACGGCGGGTACGGGTTCTCGTTGACGTTGAGGCAGACGGGCACGTCGAGCTGGGGAGCGCCGTAGGGCTCCTCGCCGACGAGCTCCGGCCGCAGCGGGAGGTCCGCGAGCGTCGGGTTCGGCTTCACCAGCGATCGGCCCCCTCGACCGACGTGCGCACCGAGATGGCCGCCCGGTGACCGGGCAGGTGCTCCGCGGTGGCGAAGGCCTCGACGGTCGGACCGACCTCGCGCAGGGCCGCCTCGTCGTAGTGGATCAGGTGCACGGTCTTCGTGAACGACCGCACCGTCAATCCCGACTGGAAGCGGGCGGCGCCGGCCGTGGGCAGGACGTGCGTCGACCCGGCCGAGTAGTCACCCAGCGGCACCGGCGACCAGGGTCCGATGAAGATCGCGCCGGCGTTGTTGACCCGGTGCGCGACCTCGTACGCGTCGCGCGTGTGGATCTCCAGGTGCTCGGCGGCATACGCGTCGACGACGGCCAGACCCTGCTCCACGTCGTCCACCAGCACGATCGCCGACTGGGAACCACCCAGGGCGGTCTCGATGCGCTCGATGTTGTCGAGCTGGGCGACCTGCCCGGCGAGCAGGGCGTTCACGGACGCCGCCAACTCCTCGGAGTCGGTGACCAGCACCGAACCGGCCATGGGGTCGTGCTCGGCCTGGCTGATCAGGTCGGCGACGACGAACGCCGGGTCGGCGGTCTCGTCGGCGAGGATGGCGATCTCGGTCGGCCCCGCTTCCGAATCGATGCCCACGAGCCCGCGCAGGTACCGCTTGGCCGCGACGACGTAGATGTTGCCGGGACCGGTGACCAGGTCGACCGGCTCGCACAGGCCCTCGACGCCGTGCGCGAACATCGCGATCGCCTGGGCTCCCCCCACGGCGTACACCTCGTCGACACCGAGCAGGTGGCACAGCGCGAGGATGGTCGGGCTGGGCAGCCCGCCGTTGTCCTTGCTCGGGGGGGTCGCCACCGCCAAGCTGCGGACGCCCGCGACCTGCGCGGGGACCACGTTCATCAGGACGCTGGACGCCAGCGGCGCCAGCCCGCCCGGGACGTAGAGGCCCACGCGGGTGACCGGAACGGTCTTGGTCTCCACCACGGCACCCGGGGCGACCTCGGCGCGCACCAACCCGGGCGTCCCCTCGGTCTCGGCCACGGCGCGACGGCGCCGGATGCTCTCGACCAACGCCGCCCGGACCTCGGCGTCCAGCTCGTCGGCGCAGCGGGCCAGGACCTCGGCGGGAACGCGGAGGTGCTCGGGGACCACGCCGTCGAACTTCTCGGCGAACTCACGCAGGGCGTCCGCCCCACGCTCGGCCACCGCGTCGCAGATGGGCTTCACCACCGCGACGGCGTGCTCGACGTCGAAGGCCCCTCGCGGCACCACGGCGCGGTAGTCGGGGTTCGTTCCTCGGACATCGATCAGGCGCAGTTCCACAAGGGTGATTCTATGGCGTCCATGTTCATCGGCATCGGGACGGTCGCCAACGTGGTCACCGTCGCCAGCGGCGCGGTCATCGGGCGACTGCTGGGAGACCGCATCCCCGAGCGGACGAGCCACACCATCACCGACGTGCTGGGGCTCATCACGTTCGTGCTGGGCGTTTCCTCGGCACTGACGATGTCGTCGCCGGCCCTGACCGAGGCCGTGGGGCCCGGTGCGCCGATGCTCATCGTCCTCGGGTCGCTGCTGATCGGAGCCGTGGTCGGGTCGGCGCTCCGCATCGAGGAGCGGCTGGAGTGGGGCGCCGGCTGGCTGCGCCGCCGGTTCGCCGGCACCGGTGACGCTGGAACGTTCGTGGACGCCATCGTCACCCCCACGCTGCTGTTCTGCATCGGCCCCCTCACGATCCTGGGGTCGCTGTCGGACGGCCTGGGCCGGGGAGCCGACCAACTCCTGGTCAAGTCGGTGCTGGACGGCTTCGCCGCCGTCGCCTTCGCCAGCACCCTCGGCTGGGGCGTCCTCTTCTCCGCGGTCGCCGTCGGCATCCTGCAGGGGGGCCTCACGCTGGCCGCGTACCTGCTCGGGGACCTGTTCACGATGGCGCAGATCGACGCCCTGACAGCGACGGGCGGCGTGATGCTGATGGCCCTCGGCGTCCGTCTGCTCAAGCTGAAGAACATCCCGGTCGGCGACATCCTGCCCGCCCTGGTCTTCGCGCCCGTGCTGGTCGTGCTCGTGGAGACGTTCCGCTGATGGCGCGCCGCGGGCGCAGTGGCGGCACGCCTGCGACGGAGGCCCTCCTCGCCGCCGGCATTCCCTTCGAGACGGTCGAGTACACCCACCACGACGACGCCACCGACTTCGGCGCCGAGGCGGCCCGCGAGACGGGCCTCGATCCCACGCACCTCTTCAAGACGCTCGTGGTGACCACCGGGCCGCGCCAATGGGCCGTCGGCGTCGTCCCCGTGGCCGGACGGCTCGACCTGAAGGCTCTCGCGAGCGCGCTGGGCGCCAAGAAGGCGGAGATGGCCGATCCAAGGGCCGCGGAACGCTCGTCGGGCTACGTCGTCGGCGGGGTCTCCCCCATCGGGCAGCGGACCCCTCTGCCGACGGTGATCGACGCGTCCGCCGAGGGCCTGCCCACGATGTACGTCTCGGGCGGCAAGCGCGGCCTCCAGATTGCACTCGCGCCGGCCGACCTCGCGGCGGTGACCGGGGCCACCTTCGCGCCGATCGCCCGCTGACCTACTTCTCGTCGAACGCGACGGCCAGCGCCTGGCGTCCCTCGGCCAGCGCTGCCGTGCGGCGATCGAGCTGGGCGTCGCGCAGGACGCGCCACACGCCGGTGTCCGGATCCGCGGACGCCTCGCGCGCGACCGTGGCGATCAGGTCGGTGGCCACCGCCGTGTCCTGCAGTTCCCCGAAGGCCTCCGTGACGTCCTCCCAGACCTTGACCTCCGCGTCCAGCCCCGGAATGGCATCGGCCATCGCCTCGGTCGCGTACCGGACGGCCTTGGCCGCCTTGCGGATCTCGTGCCAGTGCTCGAGGTGGTGCGGGTCGGCCTCCGCGCGCTTGCGCAGCTTCTTGACCTCGCGGATCGCCTGGGCGCGTTCACCCGGGAGCACCGCACCCGCTGCCCGGCGGGCTCGCTTGCTCAAGGGCGGGTTGACCAGCATGTCCAGCAGGGTGCCGCGCAGCGCGTCCGCGCGGGTGCTGTCGAGCGCCTCGACGAGCGCGGCGTGGGCGCGGTCGTGCGCGGACGCGAGGTGGCCCAGGATGCCGTCACGCACCTCGGCGGGGACGTCGTCTGCCAGCTCCGCCAAGAGGTCGCCGAACTCCTCGCGCAGCACCTCGGCGTCCCGGGGTGCGCCCAGCGCCCCACCCAGCCACTTCAACTCGCTGAGCAGCGGCTCGGTGCGCTCCGCGTCGAACAGGCGGTGGAAGGTCTTCATCAGGCTGCGCAGGCGACGCGTGGCGACGCGCGCCTTGTGCACGTGGTCGGGGGCATCGACGCGGATCCCGGCCTCCAGTGCCTGGAGCACGCCGACCTGGCGCGACGCCCACGTCAGCAGGACGTCACGCGCTGGAGCCTCAGGGTCGGTCGGTGTCCGGAGTCGGGGAACCGCCGCGAGGCCGCGCGCGATCTTGGACGTGTGCGGCGCAGGCTCGGCACCGGCGGCCACCAGTCGGGCGACGAGGGCGTCCAGCAGGAACACGGGGGCGGCGGGTTCAAGTTCGACCTCAACCTCGGACCAGCTCTCCGTGCCCGCCGAGGTGGTGGATTGCACGGCATCACGGGCCAGCGTCGCGACGGGGACGCCGTCCAGTGCGAGCGACGTCTCGACGCGGTCGGTTCGGACGAGGGCGATCGGTACCACGGCCGCCAGGCCGGTGACCTCACGGACCTCTTGGCGCATCTCGTCGGGGATGTCCGGCTCGTCCGGGGCCCACACCTCGGTGCGCCCGGCGCCCGACGCCGGCCTCTTCAGGTGCCAGCCGTCGTCCTTGCCGCCGACGCGGCGGCGGAGCGACCAGCCGGCGTCCGCGAGGAGGCAGGCCAAGGTGTCGTGGTAGGTCGCCTCGAGGTCGAAGTGCCGGGTACCCATCACCTCGACGAGGCCGTCGAAGTCGGGGGCGAAGTCAGCGGGGGCGGTGAACTTACGCTCCACCTCGATGGTGCGATCAGGCATCCTCACTCACCCTTTCCGGTGCCGGTTGCGGCTGGTCCGCGGACTCGACCGACCTGTCCATCTCGGGGCCCAACGAGGCGGCGAACAGCGGCACCGCAACGGCGGCGAACACCCAGATCGCCAGAGCCGAAGGCGCCATCAGCCGGAGCGCGACGGGCACCCGGTCGCCCGGCTGGGCGGCGGCCAGGCGTTCGGCGAACGGCCCCGGGCCGAACGCCTCCCCCAGCCACCAGCACGTCAGCCCGCCGACGATCGCCAGCGCTGCGGTGATGACCGCGACGGGCCAGCCGATCCGACGCAGGCGCACCCAGGCCGCGACGCCGATGGCGAGACCCCCGACCAGAGCCAGGACCGAATACCAGAACGTCGCCGAGACGACCTCGGTGCGTTCCCAGTCGGTCATCTCGGCGTGCCCGTCGGGGAAGACGGTCCACCGCGGGAGGACCGAGAGGTTGGCCCACAGCAGCGCCGAGACGGCGCCCACCAAGAGCGCCAGCGCGGTGAGCACGAGCGCGCGGCTCACGGTGCTGCGGAACCCCATGACCGGAATGCTAGGCGCTGACACTGGACGGTCCCAACAGTGCCTTGAGGTCGGCGATGAGTGACCCGCTCTGCTGGACCCGCAGGCGGTCGTCCAACTTCCAGATGGTGGCCCGCTGGGGGCTCACGAGTCTCACCCGCACCTCTTGGGTGCCGGGGTGCTGGCGGAGCGTGAACTTGAGCTGCTCCACCACCTCGGGGGTGCAACGTGCGGTCGGCAGCGAGATCGTGACGGGGCCCGTCGGTCCGGCACTGACGTCCGGGAACGTCACGTCGGACGCCGTCAGCTCGACGGATTCGTCCCGCTCACGCAGGCGGCCCTTGATGCGGACGATGACGTCCGTGCCCAGGGACATCGCCACCGGCATGTAGGCCTTGTTGAAGACCATGACCTCGATGGAGGCGTCCAGGTCCTCCACCGTGAGGATGGCCCAGACCTTGCCGTCCTTGGTCTGCTTGCGCTGGATGCCGGTGATCATGCCGCAGATGGTCACCACACCTTCGCGCGGCCCGTCCTCCCCCGTCAGTTGTTGGATGCCGAGGTCGCGGTTCGCGGCGACCACGTGCTCGAGCCCGTACAGCGGGTGGTCGCTCACGTAGAGCCCGAGCATCTCGCGCTCGAACGCGAGCTTCGTCGCCTTCTCCCACTCCGGCAGGTCGGGCACGGGGCTGGAGGCCAACGCGCCGGCGTCCGACCCATCGGCGCCGAAGAGGTCGCCGAACAGGTCGTCCTGCCCCAGCGCCTGGTTGCGCTTGAGCGAGACGACCTCGTCCACCTTCTGCTCGAAGACCTCCATCACGCCGCGTCGGGTGTGGCCGAGCGAGTCGAACGCGCCGGCCTTGATGAGGGACTCGATGACGCGCTTGTTGCAGACAACGGCCGGCACCTTGTCGAGGAAGTCGTTGAAGTCGCGGGCTGCGCCACGCTCAGCGCGGGCCTGCATGATGCCGTCCACGACGTTGTTGCCGACGTTGCGGATGGCGCCCAGCCCGAAGCGGATGTCGGTGCCGACCGGGGTGAAGCGGCCCTGGGACTCGTTGACGTCGGGCGGCAGCACCTTGATGCCCATGTGGCGGCACTCGGCCAGGTAGATCGCGGACTTGTCCTTGTCGTCGCGCACCGACTCCAGGAGCGCGGCCATGTATTCCGCCGGGTAGTGCGCCTTGAGGTAGGCGGTCCAGTAGGACACCACCCCGTAGGCGGCCGCGTGCGACTTGTTGAAGCCGTACGCCGAGAACGGCACCATCGTCTCCCACAGGGCGTTGATGGCCGTCGAGGAGAAGCCGTTGGCCTTCATGCCGGACTCGAAGTTCACGAACTCCGCGTCGAGGACCGACTTCTTCTTCTTGCCCATCGCCCGACGGAGCAGGTCTGCGGCACCGAGGCTGTACCCGGCCAGCTCCTGCGCGATCAGCATGACCTGCTCCTGGTACACCAGCAGGCCGTAGGTCTCGCCCAGCAGCTTGTCGAGCGGTTCCTCCAGCTCGGGGTGGATGTGCGTGACGGGCTGCTGGCCGTTCTTGCGCATCGCGTAGTTGACGTGCGTGTTCGTGCCCATCGGGCCCGGACGGTAGAGCGCGCCGAGCGCCGTGATGTCCGCGAACTTGTCCGGCCGCATGAGCCGGCACAGGGCTCGGTAGCCCGAACCATCGAACTGGAACACGCCCAGCGTGTCACCGCGTGCCAGCAGCTCGTAGGTCGCGGTGTCGTTCGGTTCACGGGCCAGCGCGTCCAGGTCGAGGTCCACCCCGGCGTTGATCTTCACGTTCTTGACGGCGTCATCGAGGATGGTCAGGTTGCGCAGGCCCAGGAAGTCCATCTTGACCAGGCCGAGGCTCTCGCAGCTCGGGTAGTCGAACTGGGTGATGATCTGGCCGTCCTGCTCCCGCTTCATGATCGGGATGACGTCCATCAGCGGCTTGCTCGACATGATGACGCCGGCGGCGTGGACGCCCCACTGGCGCTTCAGGCCCTCGATGCCGCGCGCGGTGTCGACAACTTCCTTCACGTCGGGGTCGGCGTTGTAGAGCTCCCGGAACTCCGTGCCCTCGCCGTAGCGGTCGTGCTCGGGGTTGAACACGTCTGCGATGGAGACGTCGTGGCCCTGCTGCGCGGGCGTGTAGACCTTGGTGATCTGGTCACCCAGCGCGTATGGCTTGCCGAGGACGCGGCCCGCGTCCTTGATGGCCTGCTTGGCCTTGATGGTGCCGTAGGTGACGATCTGGCAGACCCGGTCGTCGCCGTACTTGTCGGTGACGTACTGGATCACCTCGCCCCGGCGACGCTCGTCGAAGTCGACGTCGAAGTCGGGCATCGAGGGGCGTTCCGGGTTGAGGAACCGCTCGAAGATCAGGCCGTGCGGGACGGGGTCGAGGTCGGTGATGCGCATCGCGAAGGCGCACATCGAGCCGGCGCCCGAGCCACGGCCCGGACCCACCCGGATGCCGTTCTCCTTGGCCCACTTGATGTAGTCGGCCACGACAAGGAAATACCCGCAATATCCCTTTTGTGCGATAACCGTCTCCTCGTACTCCGCCTGCTGGATGGCGTAGTCGGGGACCCCGTCGGGGAAGCGCGCCTCGAGTCCGCGTCGCACCTCCTTGTGGAACCAGGACTCCTCGGTCTCCCCCGCCGGCACCGGGAACTCGGGCATGTAGGTGCCCGTGCCCTCGTCGAACGTCACCTCGCACCGCTCGGCGATGGCCAGGGTGTTGTCGCAGGCCTCGGGCAGGTTGCTGAACAACTGCCGCATCTCGGTCGGGCTCTTCAGGTAGTAGCCCGAGCCGTCGAACTTGAACCGGCCGGGCGTGTCCTTGTTCGAGCCCGCGCTGACGCACAGCAGCGTGTCGTGGTCCTCGGCGTCCGAGGCGCGCACGTAGTGCAGGTCGTTGGTGGCCACCAGCGGCAGGGCCAACTCCTTGGCGAGGCGCAGCAGGTCCTGGCGGACCCGGTTCTCGATGTCGAGGCCGTGGTCCATCAACTCCACGAAGAAGTTGCCCTTGCCGAAGATGTCGCGGAACTCCGCCGCGGAGGCGACCGCCTGCTCGTACTGGCCGAGGCGCAAGTAGGTCTGCACCTCGCCCGAGGGGCACCCGGTGGTGGCGATGAGCCCCTTTCCGTACCGGTTGAGCAGCTCCCGGTCGGCGCGCGGCTTGTAGAAGAACCCCTCGAGCGAGCTCATCGAGCTGAGCCGGAACAGGTTGTGCATGCCCTCGTTGTCGGACGCCCACATCGTCATGTGCGTGTAGGCGCCCTTCGACGCCACGTCATCACCCGTGCCGTCGCCGAACTGGACGCGCTTGCGCTCGCTGCGGTGCGTCTTCGGCGTCAGGTACGCCTCGAGACCGATGATCGGCTTCACCGAGCTGCCCTTGGCCGTCCGATACCACTCGTAGGCGCCGAACACGTTGCCGTGGTCGGTCACGGCCAGCGCGGTCATGCCCATCTGTTCGGCGCCCTTGACGAGCTCCTTCAGGCGCGCGGCGCCGTCGAGCATCGAGAACTCTGAATGGCAGTGCAGGTGAACGAATTCGTCGCCCATGTGTGTGGTCAACCTCCCGGGTCCCCCACCCTAGCTTGGGCCGGTGACAGTTCCGGACACGCCTCACCCGGTTGGTGCGACACTCCATCCGTTGACCCGGCGCGTCCGGACCGCGAAACTCAGCGGGGGCCCACGAGGCCGACCCCTGGACCGAAGGAGCGCGACCCATGCCACTGTCCCTGATCGGAGCGCCCACGGATGTGGGCGCGAGCGTCGCCGGCTGCCGCCTGGGCCCGGGCGCCCTGCGCGTCGCCGGCATCGGTGCAGCACTGGAGGCGCTGGGCCAGGACGTCCGCCAGGTCGGCGACATCGAGGGTCCACCGAACCCCCAGACCCCGCCCGTGAACGGATACCGGCACCTGCCCGAGGTCATCGCCTGGACCACCGCCCTGCGGGACGTCGTCGCCGCCGAGCTCGCCGAGGGACGCACGCCGATCGTGCTGGGCGGGGACCACTCGCTCGCGATCGGCTCGATCAGCGCCGTGGCCGCGCACTGCCGCACGGTCGGCAAGAAGCTCCTCATCATCTGGGTGGACGCCCACGCCGACATCAACACCAACGAGATGACCCCGTCCGGCAACATCCACGGCATGCCCGTGGCGTGCCTGCTGGGTCGCGGCCCCGACGAGCTGACCAGCCTCTCGGACCAGGTGCCGGCCATCACCGCGGACCAGATCCACCAGGTGGGGCTGCGCAGCGTCGACCCGGGCGAGAAGCGGGTCCTGGCCGAGACCGGCCTGGCCGTCTACGACATGCGGTTCCTCGACGAGGTCGGGATGAGGCGGGCGATGACCCGCGTCCTGGCCTCCGTGGACGCCGACACGCACCTGCACGTGTCCCTCGACCTCGACTTCGTCGACCCCAGCGTCGCACCCGGCGTGGGGACGCCGGTCGTCGGCGGGCCGACCTACCGCGAGGCCCACCTGGTGATGGAGATGATCGCCGACACCGGACGCCTCGGATCCCTCGACATCGTGGAGGTGAACCCCGCCCTGGACGTCCGCAACGCCACCGCCGAACTGGCCGTCGACCTCGTCGGTTCGCTCTTCGGCAAGTCGACGCTGCTGCGCGTCACCGACCTGGCGAACCCTCCGCGGGGCTGACCTCCCCGTCGTCCGGCTCGTGCTCGAGCGGGCCGCCGGGACGCCCGTGCCGGACGAGGTCGGTGAGCGCGTGCCACGTCGCAACCTTGACGCGGGGACGCCCGTACCGCACGCCGGCGGCCTCCTCGGCCTCATCGATGCGCTCCCAGTCCTCGAAGGTGGACGCGGTCAGGCCGCGCGAGGCGAGTACCTCACCCGCGTCCGGCCCCGTCGGGGTGGGCAGCGCGCCGGCGGCCAGGTCCTCGAGTAGCCGGGCCACGGTGGCGGCGGCGTCCGACTTGTTGGTGCCGATCACGCCGAGAGGGCCGCGCTTGATCCAGCCGACCACGTACTCGCCGGGGCGGGGGCCAGCGGCGTCCAACACGCGACCGCCCTCGTTGGGGATCACGCCGCTCTCGGGGTCGAACGGGACGCCGGGCAGCGGCTTGCCGCGGTAGCCGATGGCGCGCAGGACCAGTTGGGCCGGCACCACCTCACGCTCCCCCGTGCCGACGACGCGGCCGTTCGGGTCGAGGCCGGTGCGCTCCAGCACGACGGCCCGGACGCCGGTCGCACCGACCAGCTCCACCGGTCGCCGCCAGAAGGCCAGGTGGAGCCGGGCATGGGAGTCCTCGACGACCCGCTCGCGCGCGGCCCGCAGCGCCTCCAGGTTGGCCCGGACACGGCGGTCCGCGTCCTCGGGCGTGTCCGGCACCGGGTCGTGCAGGACCGGCTGCACCCCGTCCAGGGTCAGGAGTTCGCGGAGTTCGGTGGTGGTGAAGGTCGCGTGCTCGGGCCCCCGGCGTCCGACCACCCACACGTCGGTCACGTGCCGGGCGTTCAACTCGGCGAGGACCTCCTCCGGCATGTCGGTGGCACCCAGGCGGGCCCGGTCGGCGAGCAGGATGCGCGCGACGTCCACCGCGACGTTGCCCACTCCGAAGGTCACCGCCGTCTCGACCCCGGTCAGGGTCTGGGGTTCGGCGTCCGGGTGGCCGCAGTACCACGCCACGAACTCGCGGGCCGAACGGCTGCCGGGCAGGTCCTCGCCGCGTACGTCGAGGCGACGGTCCTCGGCTGCGCCGGCGGCGTAGACCACGACGTCGTAACCGGCGCGCAGGTCGTCGGCGGTGATGTCGGCGCCCAACTCGACCAGGCCGAAGAAGCGGACCCGCTCGGAGGCGAACGGCTCGGCGAGCACCCGCTGGATGCCCTGCAGGCTGGTGTGGTCCGGGGCCACGCCGTAGCGGAGCAGGCCGTAGGGCGTGGGGAGCCGGTCGAGGATGTCGACCAGGACCTCGTCCGACCCCTTCAACAGGGCCGCGGCTGCGTACAGCCCCGAGGGTCCGGCTCCGACGATGACGACACGCGGCTGGCTGGACGGCATGGCCCATCGTGGCACGGGCCCGGGCCGAAGGCTAGGACTCCTCCGGCCCGGGCCCGGCCTCGTGCACCGGGGCCAGTGATCGACGGACCAGCGCGATGGTGATGACCGCGGTGGACGCCGGGGGCTTGGGCCCCCGGCGTCCGCCCTCAGACCGTCAGCGGACGATCGGCCGGGTTGATCGGCCGGGGCAGGTTGGAGCTGCCCTGGAGGAACGCGTCGACCCCGTGGGCGGCCGAGCGTCCCTCGGCGATCGCCCAGACGATGAGCGACTGCCCGCGGCCCGCGTCACCGGCCACGAACACGCCGGGCACGGACGTCTGGAAGGAGGCGTCGCGGACGATGTTCCCCCGGGCGTCCAGCTCGAGGCCGAGTTCGCGGACCACGCCGTTCTGCTCCGGCCCGACGAAGCCCATGGCCAGCAACACCAGGTCCGCGGGGATCTCGCGCTCGGTGCCCTCGACAGGCTGGAAGCGGCCGTCACGGAACGCCACCTCCGAGAGGCGGAGCGAGGTCACACCGCCATCCACACCGACGAACTCGCTCGTCGAGACGGAGTACTCCCGGCCGACCTCGCCCTCCTCGTGCGAGGTGCTGACCCGGAAGACCATCGGGTAGGTCGGCCACGGCTGCCCGCCCGGACGCCCCTCGGGCGGGGTCGGCAGGATCTCGAGTTGGGTCACGGACGCCGCCCCCTGGCGCAGGGAGGTACCGATGCAGTCGCTGCCGGTGTCGCCGCCGCCGATGACCACGACGTGCTTGCCGGTCGCCGTGATCTGGTCGGCGACGGTCTTGCCCAGCGCGACCCTGTTGGCCTGGGGCAGGAATTCCATGGCCTGATGGATGCCCGCGAGCTCACGCCCCGGGATCGGCAGGTCGCGCGGAACCGTCGACCCGATGGCCAGCACGACCGCGTCGAACCGCTCGGTCAGCTGCTCGCCGGTGATGTCCACCCCGATGGTCGTGTTCGGCTTGAACACCGTCCCCTCCTGGCGCATCTGCTTGAGGCGCCGGTTGAGGACCTTCTTCTCCATCTTGAACTCGGGGATGCCGTAGCGCAGCAGGCCCCCGATGTCGTCGGCCCGCTCGTACACCACGACCGTGTGACCCGATCGGGTCAGCTGCTGGGCGGCGGCCAGACCGGCCGGGCCCGAGCCGACGACGGCGACGGTCTTGTTGGTGTGCCACTCGGGCACGACCGGGATCACGCGGCGGTCGTCCCACGCCTTGTCGGCGATGGCGACCTCGATGTTCTTGATCGTCACCGGCTCACGGTTGATGCCGACCACGCAGGCCGTCTCGCAGGGGGCCGGGCACAGGCGCCCGGTGAACTCCGGGAAGTTGTTCGTGGCGTGCAGCCGGTCCGTGGCCTCCCGCCACTGGTCGTGGTAGATGAGGTCGTTCCACTCCGGGATGAGGTTGCCCAGCGGGCAACCCGAGTGGCAGAACGGGATGCCGCAGTCCATGCAACGGGAGGCCTGCTTGCGGATGATGGGCAGGACGGCCCGGCCGGGCGAGCCCGGGTACACCTCGTTCCAGTCCTGGACGCGCTCGGCGGGGTCCCGGCGCTCGGCGACCTGGCGCGCGACCTTCATGAAGCCCTTCGGATCAGCCATGAGCAGCCTCCATCATCTTGTTGACCGTCTCGTCGTCGGAGAGGCCGGCGGCCTCAGCGTCCTCCCGGGCGGCGAGCACCCGGGCGTAGTCGCGCGGCAGCAGCTTCGTGAAGCGGCCCCGCCAGGCCGATGCCCCGGCGTCCAGCAGCTTCTGTGCGACGGTGGAGCCGGTCATGTCCACGTGGCGCGCGAGGAGGGTCTCGATGCGGTCCACGTCGGAGTCGGTGATGTCAACGGCGTCGACGAGTTCGGTGTTGACGCGGTCCCGGACGAGGTCGAGCACCCAGGCCAGTCCACCGGACATGCCGGCGCCGATGTTGCGGCCCGTCGGGCCGATGATCAGCGCCTCACCCCCGGTCATGTACTCGCACGCGTGGTCGCCCACTCCCTCGACCACCGCGGTGGCGCCGGAGTTGCGGACACAGAACCGCTCCCCCACCTGGCCGCGGATGAACAGCTCGCCGGAGGTGGCACCGTAGGCGATCACGTTGCCCGCCACGATCTGCTCCTCGGGGGCGAACGGCACGTCCTCGGCGGGGCGGACGGACAGGCGTCCCCCGGACAGTCCCTTGCCGAAGTAGTCGTTGCTGTCGCCGACCAGGCGCAGGGTCACGCCCGCCGGCAGGAACGCGCCGAAGCTCTGGCCGCCGGTGCCGGTCAGCGTGATGTCGATGGTGTCGGCCGGCAGGCCCTTGCCGCCGGTCGCCTTCGTGACCGCGTTGCCGAGCATCGTGCCGACCGTCCGGTCGACGTTGGAGACGTCGACGGCGAACCGGACGCGCTCACCGGCCTCGAGTGCGGGACGGGCGCGCTCGATCAGGTCGTTGTCGAGCTTGGACGCCAACCCGTGCTCCTGCTTGCTGACGCAGTGCAGGGGCCCGTCGGTCTCGACGCGGTGCAGGATCGGCGACAGGTCGAGCCCCGACGCCTTCCAGTGGTCGACGGCCTCCTTGGTCTTGAGGGACTCGACGTGGCCGACGGCCTCCTCGATCGAGCGGAAGCCCAGGGACGCCAAGTGTTCGCGCACCTCCTGGGCGATGAACTCGAAGAAATTCACGATGTGGTCGGCCTGTCCGGAGAACTTCGCCCGCAGCTCGGGGTTCTGCGTCGCGACGCCCACCGGGCAGGTGTCGAGGTGGCAGGCGCGCATCATGATGCACCCGCTCACGACGAGCGGGGCCGTGGCGAAGCCGAACTCCTCCGCGCCCAGCAGGGCGCCGATGACGACGTCGCGGCCGGTCTTGAGCTGGCCATCCACCTGGACGACGATCCGGTCGCGCAGACCGTTCAGCAACAGGGTCTGCTGGGTCTCGGCGAGGCCGAGCTCCCAGGGGCCACCCGCGTGCTTGAGCGAGGTGAGTGGCGCGGCGCCGGTACCCCCGTCGTGCCCGGAGATGAGCACGACGTCGGCCTTGGCCTTGGCCACGCCGGCGGCCACCGTGCCCACCCCGACCTCGGCCACCAGCTTCACGTGGATGCGGGCGACCGGGTTGGCGCACCTGAGGTCGTGGATGAGCTGCTTGAGGTCCTCGATCGAGTAGATGTCGTGGTGCGGTGGCGGCGAGATGAGCCCGACGCCGGGGGTTGAGTGCCGGGTCCTCGCCACCCACGGGTAGACCTTCTGGCCGGGCAGCTGGCCACCCTCACCGGGCTTGGCGCCCTGAGCCATCTTGATCTGGATGTCGTCGGCGTTCGTCAGGTAGTCGCTGGTGACGCCGAAACGTCCGGACGCCACCTGCTTGATCGCCGAGCGACGGACCGGGTCGTGCAGCCGATCGGCGTCCTCGCCCCCCTCGCCCGTGTTGGACTTGCCGCCCAGACGGTTCATCGCGATCGCGAGGGTCTCGTGGGCCTCCTGGCTGATCGACCCGTAGCTCATGGCCCCCGTGGAGAACCGCTTGACGATCTCGCTGACGGGCTCGACCTCGTCGATCGGGACCGGTTCACGCCGGGTGGTGTCGAGCTCGAGCAGGCCCCGCATCGTCATCAGGCGCTTGGCCTGGTCGTCGACGCGGGCCGTGTACTGCTTGAAGATGTCGTACCGCTTCTCGCGCGTGGCGTGCTGCAGGCGGAACACCGTCTCGGGATCGAAGAGGTGCGCCGGCCCCTCGCGACGCCACTTGTACTCACCTCCGACCTCGAGCGTGCGGTGCGCGAGCGTTCGCCGGTCGACCGGGTACCCCAGGTCGTGCCGCGCCTGGATCTCACGCGCGATCTCCTCCAGCCCGATTCCCTCGACGCGGCTGGTCGTGCCGGTGAAGTAGCGCTCGACGAAGTCGGACGCCAGCCCGACCGCCTCATAGATCTGGGCGCCCGTGTAGGACGCGATGGTCGAGACGCCCATCTTGCTCATGACCTTGAGGACGCCCTTGCCAAGCGCCTTGCGGACGTTCTTCAGCGCCTTCTCGGGATCGACGGTGACGTTCATGTCCCGGCGGGCGAGGTCCTCGGCGGACTCGAACACGAGATACGGGTTGACGGCCGCGGCACCGTAACCGATGAGCAGGGCCACGTGGTGCACCTCGCGGACGTCGCCGGCCTCGACCACCAGCCCGACCTGGGTGCGGGTCTTCTCCCGGACGAGGTGGTGGTGGACGGCCGAGGTCAGCAGCAGCGACGGGATCGGGGCGAAGTCGATGTTGCTGTGGCGGTCGCTGACGATGATGATGCGCGCGCCGTTGGCGATGGCCTCGGAGACCTCCGCGCAGATTTCGTCGATGCGGCGCGCGAGGCCCTCGGCCCCGTCGAGCAGCCGGTAGAGGCCGCGGACGACGTGGGACTCGAACTCCGGCATCGTGCCGTCCCGGTTGATGCGGACGAGCTTGGCGAGCTCGTCGCTGTCCAGGACCGGGTAGGGGATGACGATCTGGCGGCAGGAGTCCGGACCGCCCGAGAGCAGGTTCGCCTCCGGGCCCACCGATCCGTAGAGCGACGTGACGAGTTCCTCGCGGATGGCGTCCAGCGGCGGGTTGGTCACCTGGGCGAACAGTTGGCTGAAGTAGTCGAAGATCATCCTCGGGCGGTCGCTGAGGACGGCGACCGGCGTGTCCGTGCCCATGGAGCCGATCGGCTCGGCGCCGGTCTGGGCCATCGGCCCGATGATCATCTTCAGGTCCTCGTGGGTGTAGCCGAACACCTGCTGGCGCCGCACGACCGAGGCGTGGCTGTGGATGACGTGCTGGCGCTCGGGGAGGTCGGCGAGGTTGAGTCGCTCACCGACCCACTCCCCGTAGGGCTGCTCCGCCGCGAGCCCGGCCTTGACCTCGTCATCCCCGATGAGCCGGTGCTGGTCGAGGTCGACCAGCAGCATCCGGCCCGGCTGGAGGCGGCCCTTCTGGACCACCCTGGACTGCTCGATCGGCAGCACCCCGGCCTCGGACGCGAACACCACCAGTCCGTCGTCCGTCACCCAGTACCGGCCCGGGCGCAGGCCGTTGCGGTCCAGCGTGGCGCCGATCAGGGTGCCATCGGTGAAGCAGACGGCGGCGGGTCCGTCCCAAGGCTCCATGACCGAGCTGTGGAACGAGTAGAAGTCGCGGCGTGCCGCATCCATCTCGGCGTGGTTCTCCCACGCCTCGGGGATCATCATCAGCACCGCGTGCGGCAGGGAACGTCCGCCGAGGTGCAGCAGCTCGAGCACCTCGTCGAAGGAGGCCGAGTCGGAACCGCCGGGCGAGCAGATGGGGAACAGGCGATTCAGGTCGCCGGGGATCAGGTCCGTCTCGAGCAGGGCCTCGCGGGCGCGCATCCAGTTGCGGTTGCCCTTGACGGTGTTGATCTCGCCGTTGTGGGCGATGTAGCGGAACGGGTGGGCCAGCTCCCAGCTTGGGAACGTGTTGGTGGAGAACCGGCTGTGCACCAGCGCCAGGGCGCTCTCGGTGCGCTCATCCAGCAGGTCGGGGAACGTCTCGGCGAGCTGCTGGGTGGTCAGCATGCCCTTGTACACCGTGGTGCGGGCGCTGAGGGAGGCGAAGTAGACCCCGACCTCGGTGCGGACGCGCTTGTTGAGGGGGTACACGTGCCGGTCGAGCTCGATGCCGGACGCCTTTCCCGACGTCAGGAACACCTGCTCCATGTGGGGCATGACAGCCAGCGTGACGGGGCTGAGGGTGTCGCCGCACAGGGGCACCTCACGCCAGCCGAGGACGCGCAGGCCCTCCTCGATGGCGAGGTGCTCGATGCGCAGCTTGGCCGTGAGCCGTTCGGACGCCTCGGCCGGCAGGAACGCCATGCCGACGGCGTAGTGGCCCTGCGGGGGCAAGACGAAGTCAACGGTCTCGCGGAAGAGTCGGTCGGGAACCTGGAGCAGCATGCCGGCTCCGTCGCCGGCCGCCTCGTCGGCACCGGTGGCGCCACGATGGTCCAGATTCTCCAAGGCCAAGAGGCCCTTGGCGACGATGTCGTGGCTGGCCTGGCCGCTCAGGTGGGCGACGAAGCTGACACCACACGCGTCGTGTTCGAAATCGGGTCGGTACAGGCCCTGGGCAGGCCGGTGCGTCGATGTGTTCACTTGTGTCTCCTGCGCCAACGGGCTCTGTGACAGCCACCCCTGGTGGAGCAACTTCCTGGCCACTTCCGCATGCCGCGGGAAGAAGATAGCGCACGACGTGTTTCGCGCGCGTTACGTGGACCGAAGTTGTTCTTGGGGTTTCTGACCCTCCACAGGTGCGCAGGAGTTGTCCACAGATGGGGTTCCCGACCACGGAATGGTCTGCGGGACGATCCATGCTGACGTCATGACGACTCTGCCACCCACCCTGCACGAGCGCAGCGATCGCGCGTCCATCCTCTCCAGCATCCTCGAGGTCGGCCATCCCCGACCGGGGGTGACCCTCATCGCAGCACTCGACCTCCGCTCGGGTTCCGTCCTGCACGTGCGGCACCTCGAGACGCCCGAACCCTTGCCCGAGGATGCGTGTGATGTGCCCTCCGAGCTGTCGGCGTTGATGAGTCCGACCTTACGATCCTTGGCCCACGAGCTGGTTCCCGAGCGCGACTGGATCGAGGGAGCGGGTTGGGGCGTCCCGGACCAAGAGTTGGTCACGGTGGTGTGCCGCCGGGGCGAGCGCGCCGTCGGTGCGGCCGAAGAGCAGTTCTTCTGGGGCTGGAGGTACAGCAACCACCTGACCGCGGCGTTCCATGGCGACGTGTACGTCGTCACACCGACGGGTTGGGCGGGGCTGGACGCCGAAGGAACCTGGCCGGCGCTCCACCCACTCTCCCAGGAACCTGCCAACGACCTGATCCGCTTCCCCGAGCTGGCCGAGCGCCGCAGCCTGCTCGTCGACCCAGCAGTTCAAGAGGCCGCCTCGGTGTTGGCGGCCGCAGCCTTGGACCAAATGGTGCCCCACCGCGGCGAATGCCTCCTCTGCTATGAGTCCCGGCTGCTCGCCGTCCTGGGTTGCGACCGCAGCTTCCGCATTGCGCAACGCTTTCGGGACGTGAGTGCGCCGCGCGCCACCGCGATGGAGACCCGGTTGCGGCGCTGGGGCGGGTCCTGCGACTGCCAGGTGCTGGAGCTCCACGGCATTCGTACCTCGGTGGTTGACTTCGAGCAGGCCCTGGACCAGGTCGTCCCGGAGGCTCCTCGACGGGGGCGGGCGCTGCCCTTCGGCTGCTTCGGCGTCCGCCCCGGATCGACCCAGCCCTGCCTCGCCTGGATGCGCCTCGCCTAAGCGTCGAGCGCGAGCCCTAGGCTCCCGATACCAGGGCGCGAAGCCAGTCACGGAAGCGGTCGTCGGCCATGCGCAAGTCGGTCATTTCGTCCGGGTTGAACCACCGGAGGTCGTCGTGCTCATGGACGGCGGCGTTCGTGGGTTCTCCGGCCCAGCCGGTGACCCGGAAGACATGGGTCTCGGCGGCCGGGAAGAAGACCGGGAAGGGCACTGGCTCGAACCTCGCGACCTCGACTCCCAGTTCCTCGCGCACCTCCCGTCGCAACGCCTCCTCGGGGGCCTCCCCCGGTTCGAGGTGGCCGCCGGGGAGGTCCCAGGTGTCCGGGTGGTCGACGCGATCGTGTCGCCGGTGCACCAGGAGCAGGCGCCCATCCCGCAGGAACAGCCCGAACGCCAGCCTCGGGCGCGAACGCGTCACGCCGTCGCTTCAGCCTCGGCCACCTCGTGGTCGGGGCCACCCACCCCGCGACGCTCAACCCAGGGCTCACGCCCCTTCTTGAGGTAGGAGGCGACGACGAAGTAGACGAGGCCGGCCACCGCGATCAGCAGGGCCGTCACCTGGTTGGTGCGCAGCGGCCCGACGTAGTAGCTGAAGTCGGTGCGGATGCCCTCGATCCAGAAGCGTCCGGTGCCGTAGACGACGCCGTACAGGGCGAAGAGTTTGCCCCAGCCCAGCTTGAACTTGCGGTCGATCGCGAGCAGGACCAAGCCCCCGACGAGGTTCCAGCTGAGCTCGTAGAGGAACGTGGGCTGGAAGGTGGGCACATCGGCGTACTCGGCCGGGCGGTGCTCCGGGTCGATCTCCAGGCCGAGGGGGCCGAGATCCGGACCGCCGAACAACTCCTGGTTGAACCAGTTGCCCAGGCGGCCGATCGCCTGGGCGATGATCAGGCCGGGGGCGAGGACGTCGGCGAAGGCCGTCATGCGCGCACCGAGGATGCGCGCCGTCACCGCGGCGCCGATGGCACCACCGAGGAGCGACCCGAAGATCGCGATGCCGCCCTCCCAGATGAAGAACGCGCTCCACGGGTTGCGCCCGGGGGCGAAGTAGTCCTCCCAGTGCGTGGCCACGTGGTAGATGCGTGCGCCGACGATGCCCGCGGGGATGGCGACGAGCACCATCGTCTCGAAGGTCTCGGCGAGGCCGCCGCGCTCCTTCCAACGACGGGAGCCGAGCCACCAGGCGAACACCATGCCCGCCATGAGGCACAGCGCGTAGATGTGGATCGTCAGCGGACCGATGGAGAACTTGCTGATGTCAGGGCTGGGGATCGAGAGGATCGTGGAGAGCACGGCGCCCATCTTGCCCCATGTCACCCCACGGCTCGTGCGCGGCGATGATCTGGACGCCCTCCGCTTGCTGGGCCCGCAGCCAGTTCCGGATGGCACGCCAGGCCGTCCGATCGGTACGCATGACCCGTTCGAAGACCGCCAGCCCGAGTGGGGCGGCGCGCCCCTGGAGCGTGAGGCGCGTGAACACCGCGTCGCCGGCATGCAGCAGGGCTGGCTGCCCCGGCCGGTCCACGAGGACCCCGCAGTGGCCGGCCAGGTGTCCGGGTAGGTCGACCAGTCGCACGACGTCGTTGATGCGTCCCGCGGGACGTCCATCGTAGGAGTCCAGGAGGGGCGTCGGGGCCCAGCGCGTACACGCGGACGCGCTGGCCGCGCGGATGCAGCAACTCGCGGCGTCCCAAGGGGCCGTCGCCGAGGCGCTCGACTCCCCCACCCCGGGCTGCCCCTACGGGGTCTGAGCCCGGACGCCCGCAGCCAGGTCGGCGACCACGGCCCGCAGCCCCGTCAGGTCGTCGGGAGTCCCGGCGTCCTCCGCGGCCAGCAGCGGCTTGATCAGGGCCGAACCCACGATCACGGCGTCCGCGAAGGAACCCACCTCGGCCGCCTGCGCGCCGTTGCTCACGCCCAGGCCGACACCGACGAGGGTGTCCGACGCGAGCGTGCGCAGGCGCGCCACGAGTTCGGGCGCCTGTGAGGACGTCTGCTGACGTGCGCCCGTCACGCCCATCACCGCCGTGGCGTACACCCAGCCCCGGCAGGCTCGCGTCGTGGAGATGAGGCGTTCGTCGGTCGTGCTCGGCGAGACGAGGAAGATGCGGTCCAGGTCGTGCGCCTCGGAGGCGACCATCCAGTCCTCGGCCTCGTCCGGGGTGAGGTCGGGAGTGATGAGGCCGACGCCGCCGGCGTTGGCGAAGTCGCGGGCGAAGGAGTCCACTCCGTAGTGGTCGACCAGGCTCCAGTAGGTCATGCACAGTGGAGTCCGGCCCGCGGCCGCCACCGCCTCGACGGCCTTGAACACGTCGCGGGTCCGGACGCCACGCCGCATCGCCAGCGTGCCCGCACGCTGGATGACGGGACCATCCAGGATCGGATCGGAGTACGGGAGCCCGATCTCGACCATGTCGACGCCGGGGGTGGCGTCATCGCCGCAGAGTGCGCGCATGGCGTCCAAGGATCGGGGCACGTCGGGGTACCCGACCGGCAGGTAGCCCACCAGGGCGGCCCGCCCCTCGGCCTTCGCCTTCAGGATCGCCTGGCCCGACCGTCCGGCGTTCGTGAACTGGTCCATCAGAAGCCCCCCACCGTCTGGTCGGGCGTACCGTCCAGGCCGAACCAGGCCAGGGCGGTGGCCACGTCCTTGTCACCACGCCCGGACAGGCAGATGCAGATCAGTGGCGACAGGTCCGGCTGCTCCTCGGCGAGCCGACGTCCGAGCCGGAGCGCGCCGGCGACGCCGTGCGCGGATTCGATGGCGGGCATGATCCCCTCGGTCTGCGTGAGCAGCTTGAAGGCGTCCATGGCCTCGACGTCCGTGACCGGCTCGTATGTACCGCGTCCGGTCGCGGCCAGCCACGCGTGCTCGGGCCCGACACCCGGGTAGTCCAGGCCGGCCGAGATGGAGTGGGACTCGATGGTCTGGCCGTCCTCGTCCTGCAGCACGTACGTGCGCATGCCGTGCAGGACGCCAACCGAGCCGCCGGTGATGGACGCCGCGTGGCGCCCGGTGGAGATGCCCTCTCCCTCGGCCTCGAAGCCGTAGAGCTTCACCTCGGGATCGTCGATGAAGTCAGCGAACATGCCCATGGCGTTCGACCCACCTCCGAGGCAGGCAGCCACGGCGTACGGCAGTTCGCCGTAGCGCTCGAGCAGCTGGGCGCGCGCCTCGGTGGAGATCACGCGCTGGAACTCCTTCACCATCCGGGGGAACGGGTGCGGGCCGGCGACGGTTCCGATCAGGTAGTGGGTGTGGTCGACGGTGGCCACCCAGTCGCGCATGGCCTCGTTCATGGAATCCTTCAGGGTCGCCGACCCCGACTCCACCGCGACGACCTCGGCGCCCAGCAGTTGCATGCGGGCTACGTTGAGGGCCTGGCGGTCGGTGTCCACCTTGCCCATGTAGACCCGGCACTGGAGACCGAGCAGCGCGGCGGCCGTGGCGGTCGCGACGCCGTGCTGGCCCGCACCGGTCTCGGCGATCACGCGCGTCTTGCCCATGCGCTTGGCCAACAGGGCCTGGCCGAGCACGTTGTTGATCTTGTGCGACCCGGTGTGGTTGAGGTCCTCACGCTTGACCACCAGCCGTGCGTTGCCGGCGTACTGGCTCAGGCGCGGAAGCTCGGTGATCGGTGTGGGGCGCCCGGAGTACTCCACCTGCAGCCGCCTGAGCTCCTGGGTGAAGGACGGGTCCGCCATCGCGAGCTCGAACTCGCGGTCGAGCTGGGTGAGCGCGGCGTTCAGGGCCTCCGGGACGTACTGGCCCCCGAAGATGCCGTAATGGCCGCCCTTGTCGGGCAGGGAGATGGGTTCGGTCACCCTCGCAACTCTAGTGGCGAGGCAAGGCGACCCGGAGGTCGCTGTCTCACTTCCGCTGCGCGGCCGTCCCGGCTTCGATGAACGCCGCCACGGACGAGCGGGGATCCCCGTGCCGGACCAGCGCCTCCCCCACGAGGATGACGTCCGCGCCGGCAGCGGCGACCCGCTCGACGTCGGCCACCGACAGGATGCCGGACTCGGCGATGCGCACACGGTCGGTCGGGATCAGGTCGACGAGCGACTCGAACTGGGCGATGTCCACCTCGAGTGTCTGCAGGTTTCGGTTGTTGATGCCGACCACCCGGGCTCCGAGGTCGACCGCGCGGCGCGCCTCCTCCTCGGTGTGCACCTCCACGAGCGGGGTGAGTCCGAGGTCGAGCGCAAGCGCGTGCAGGCGTTGCAGGTCGGTGTCATCCAGGGCCGAACACATCAACAGGGCCAGGTCGGCGCCGGCGGCGCGGGCCTCCCACAGCTGGTAGTCGGTGACGATGAAGTCCTTGCGGAGGATCGGCGTTTCGACGGCCCGGCGCACGGCCACCAGGTCCTCCAGCGACCCGCCGAAGCGGCGTTTCTCGGTCAGGACCGAGATCGCGGCGGCTCCCCCGGCGGCGTACTCGGACGCCAGCGCGGCCGGGTCCTCGATGTCGGCCAGAGCACCCTTCGAGGGTGAACTGCGCTTGACCTCGGCGATGACGGACAGGCCCGGTGCGGCGAAGGCCTCCACGACGGGGCGCGTCGGCGGCATCGCCGCGACGGCGTCCATCAGGTCGGCGAGGCTGCGGTGGGACTGGCGCTCGGCGAGATCCTCCCGGACGCCGGCGACGATGTCGTCGAGGACACCCACGACTAGTGCTGCTCCTCGACGAGGTCCTGGCCGAAGCCCATCTTCACCATGACACCGCCGACGATGGCGGCCAGGACCATCACGGCCAGGCCGATCCAGACGACGGTCCAGTTGATGTTCAGGAAGAAGCCGACCGTGGCGATGAGGGCGCCGATGGTGGCCAAGACCGAACCGGTCCAGGCGGCGGGCGTCTTGCCGTGGTGGTACTTCTCCTTGAGCGTGCTGCTCATCGTGGCTCCTCTTCGTCCGTCGGATCGAGTCCTTCGTCCATAGCTTTCCAAGAAGCGACCGGATCTGTCACGTTCCCGGTCCCTGCATCGGCGCTCCGGACCCGCTTCCCCGGCGGCCGGGCGATCCACCAGGCGGACGCCGCGACGACGAGAACTCCCAGGACACCGTACGTCACCGGTGCGGCCGTCGAGGACAGCGTCCATCCCTCACCGAGTGCGGCCAGCGCCGCGTGCTGCTCCACGACGGCGTCGGTGGGGACCGGACCGGCGAAGCCCAGCACCGCCATCCCGACGCCCACCGCGAGGGCGACCCCTCCGACAACGCGGCGTCCCGTGCGGGCCAGCGTGAGGGTGGTCAGCACCGTGACCAGCACGACCGCGGGGAGGAGCGCCGCCAGGCCCCCCGTTCCCCCGGTGCCGTTGATGCCGGCCCGCCCGGGACCGGCCACACCCTGCTCCCAGGTCACCACCCACCACTCCGCGAGCGAGAGGCCGAGGGCCGCCAGGGCCGGCAGCGTCGCGAGGAGGCGTCCGTCACCCCTCACACGAGCCGCCGCATGCCGGACGCCGTGGCCACGGCCCGCAGCGCTGCCGCGGCCTTGTTGCGGGACTCGAGGTCCTCCGACGCGGGGACCGAATCCGCGACGATGCCGCCGCCCGCTTGGACGAAGGCCCGGCCGTCCTTGAGCACCGCAGTGCGGATCGCGATCGCCACGTCCGAGTTGCCGGCGAAGTCGAAGTAGCCGACGACGCCTCCGTACAAGCCGCGACGGGACACCTCGAGGCGGTCGATGATCTCCATGGCCCGCACCTTGGGTGCACCGGAGAGCGTCCCGGCCGGGAAGCACGAAAGCGTGGCATCCAGCGCCGTGCGTCCGGGCAAGAGCTCGCCGACGACAGTGGACTCCAGGTGCATGATGTGGCTGTAGCGGCGGACCTGCATGAACTCCACGACGCCCACCGTCCCGGGGACGCAGACGCGGCCCAGGTCGTTGCGGCCCAGGTCGACCAGCATGAGGTGCTCGGCGCGCTCCTTCGGATCGGCCAACAAGCGGGCCTCGTTCGCCGCGTCCTGTTCCGGAGTTGCTCCGCGCGGTTGGGAGCCCGCGATCGGGTGGGTGAGGACGTGGCGGTCGTTGACCGTGACCAAAGCCTCGGGGCTGGAGCCCACGACGTCGAGCCCGTCGAGGCGCAGCAGGTACAGGTAGGGGCTGGGGTTGCTGCGCCGCAGGACGCGGTAGACGTCGAGGGCATCGGCCGCGCAGGGCACCTCGAAGCGCTGGCTCACCACGATCTGGAACGCCTCGCCGGCCTTGATGTCCTCCACGGCCTCGAGCACGGCGGACTCGAACTCGGGCTGCGTGCGCTGCCGGGTGACATCCACCTCGGTGGGTTCCACCGGGGGGAGGCCGAGCAGCGGCTGGGCCGGCTCCCGGAGGCGGGCGACCATGGCTTCGACGCGGGCCACGGCGTCGGCGTACGCCTCATCGACCCGCTCGGGGGTGTCGTCGTAGTTGATGGCGTTGGCCACGAGCCACACCTCGCCGGTGTGGTGGTCGAGGACCGCGACATCGGCCGCCAACATCATCACGACCTCGGGGATGCGCAGGTCGTCCGGGTTGGAGTCGGGCAGGCGTTCGAGGCGGCGGACGATGTCATAGCCCAGGTAGCCCACCATGCCGGAGGTCATCGGCGGGAGGTCGGTGTCGCGCGGGGTGTGCAGGCGCTCGAGCGTCTCGGCGAGCACCGCCAGCGGGTCGCCGCCCGTGGGCAGGTTGGCCAGCTCACGTCCCGACCACGAGGCCTCGCCGTCACGCTCGGTGAGCACCGCCGCCGCGTTGACCCCGACGATCGAGTAGCGCGCCCACACCCCCTGCTCCGCGGACTCGAACAGGAACGTGTTCGTCCGCGTCCCGCACAGGTGGTGGTAGAGGCCGACGGGCGTGAGGTCATCCGCGAACAGGCGGGTGTGGACCGACACCACCCGGCGCCCCTGTTCGGACGCCTGGTCGCGGAAGCTCGTCAGGTCGGGGGTGATGGGGACCTCGGTGACGGTTCGCTCATGGCTCATGACGCCTCGTCCCCCAACAACTCGCGGGAGTCGAAGCACGTGGTGGTCCCGGTGTGGCAGGCGGCGCCGACCTGGTCGACCGTCAGCAGCACCGTGTCGCCGTCGCAGTCGAGGTGGACGGTCCGGACGTGCTGGGTGTGCCCACTGGTCAACCCCTTGATCCACAGCTCGCTGCGAGACCGCGACCAATAGGTGGCCTCACGGGTGGCCAGCGTGCGCGCCAGCGCCTCGTCGTTCATCCAGGCCTGCATGAGGACGGCACCGCTCGTCGCATCCTGCACGACAGCCGCAACGAGGCCTTCGGGCGTGCGCTTCAGTGACCCAGCGATCCCGGGGTCGAGGGTGTAGGACATGGGCGCCATTGTTCCACGCGCATCCCCGACGACCCCCCGGTGCCCGCCGCTAGGGTGGCCTGCATGGGATTCGCTGCGCAGGAACGAACCGCTCTGTGTGACGCCCTCCTGGAGGTGGGTCCGGACTCCCCCACGCTCTGCGAGGGCTGGACCTCGCATGACCTGGCCGCCCACGTGTGGGTGCGGGAGAACGACCCGTCGGCGCTGCCCGGGCTCGTGGTGGGCGCGCTCGCGGAGGTGACCACCTCCCGCATGGAGGCCACCATGCGCCGGTGGCTCTATCCCGAACTCGTCGAGCAGATCCGGCGCGGGCCGCGTCCGATCTCGCTCTTCGCCGTTCCGCTGCTGGACGAGCTGGCCAACACCACGGAGTTCTTCGTCCACACCGAGGACGTCCGGCGTCCCGCCGGCCTCCCCCGGCGCGCGATGACCCAGGAGTTCGAGGACCACGCGGCCAAGGGGCTGAACACCTCCGCCAAGCAGTTGTTCCGGAAGGCCCCCACCGGGATCGTCCTGGAGCGGACGGACCGTCCGCAGCGCCTGCGCGTCAAGGGGGGCGACACCACGGTGGCCATCATCGGCAAGCCCTCCGAACTGCTCCTGTTCGCCTACGGACGGATGGACGACGCCGACGTCCGCCTCATCGGTCCCGATGACGTCATCGCCGAGTTGCTGGCGGAGCACCAGGGTTTCTGAGCAGTTTCTTGGCCCCGCACGTCTCGCCGACACGGTGGTGTGCTGGGACCTGTATGAGTGATGCAGGTCTGCATCACTCATACAGTCCTGAGCACCTAGTCAAGGCACCGGCGCTGGAGGTCGCCAAACTGTCGGGCCCGCGCGGGACAGTGTCGGCATGCCCCCAATGAACGTGCCGCAACTCATCCGCCGCATTCGTCGGCGCGCCGACCTGAGCCAGGCCGAGCTCGCCGAGCGGCTCCGCGTGAACCAGGCCACCGTGTCCCGCTGGGAGCGTGGCGGGGCGGAGCCCACCGTGCGCCAATTCGAGCGCCTCCTCAGCCTCGCCGACTGCCAGTTGCGAGCCCTCGACCGCGAGGGCGCCGACCTCGTCCCGATGCGGGAGGATGCGCCCCTGGATCGCTGGGGCCGCCATCTGCCCGCGCACCTGGACGCCCTCGAGGGCGGCCACGTCGTGACGGGCGAGCTCCGAATCCGGGTGCCGACCTGATACTGGCGTGACGTCCGGCGAAGCGAACACGGCGTCCCAGACGACCACCCGACGTGGGCGGAACTCGTGGACGGCCGCAGGCGGAGGGCTTCCGAGCGGACGGAGCGTGCGCGCGCCCGCATCGGGCGAGGCGGTCGGGCCGAACCGTTCGCCTGCGCCTGCCCGGACGCCTGCGAGCCGGACGGGTTGTGCACACAGGAGTGCCCCTGCGCCTGCGACGCCTGAGCGTCCGGCGCAGGGGCACCCTGCGTCCTGTGCGACTGTCGACTCAGCGCTGGACGCGGGCGTTGCCCTTCCAGAGGTCCCAGACCTGCTTCTCGTCCGCCGCCATGCCGTAGTCGTAGAGCGACGTGGCCGCGAGGGCGCCGGTGGCCCACCCGAACTGGGCGCACTTCTCGACGTTCCAACCCTTGAGGATGCCGTAGAGGACGCCGCCGACCGAACCGTCACCGCCGCCGATGCGGTCCATGACGTCGATCGGGCGGAGCGGGGCGAGGTAGAACTCGCCGTCGTTCCACAGCAGGATGCCCCACTGGTGACGGTTGGCCGACTCGACCTCACGCAGCGAGGTGCCGATCCAGTGGGCGTCGGGGTAGGTGTCCTTGATGCGCCCGATCATCTTCTTGAACTCCTCGATCTTCTCGTCGATCGAGTCGCCGCCGGCCTCCGGGCCCTCGATGCCGAGGCAGAGCTGGAAGTCCTCCTCGTTGCCGTAGAGGATGTCGCAGTTCTTCGCGATCTCGTCGAACGCGGCGCTGAGCTCTTCCTCGCGGCCCTTCCAGAAGGTGGCGCGGTAGTTGAGGTCCATCGCGACGAGCGTGCCGTTGGCGCGCGCCTTCTTGGCGAGTTCCACGCAGAACTTCGAGGTTGAGGGGCTCAGAGCCGCGATCAGGCCGGACAGGTGGAGGATCTTCACACCCTCCTCGACGAAGAGCTTGTCGAGGTCGAACTGGTCCACGGAGAGCTCGCGGCCGACCTCGCCGGCGCGGTCGTTCCAGACGCGCGGGGCGCGGCCGCCGAAGCCGGAGTCGGCGATGTTGAACTGGTGGCGCAGGCCCCAGGCATCACCCTGCGGCAGGTCGGGACCCTCGTAGCTCATGTTGCGCTTGCGCAGGTCGGCCTTGATGATGGCCGACATCGGGGATCCCTCGACGAAGGCGGTCAGGACCTTGGTGGGCTCACCCAAGTAGGACACAACCGTCGCGACGTTCGTCTCGGCGCTGGTGGCCTGGAGGAAGAACCGGTCGGCGACGTGCACGGGGGCGCGGTTCTCGGGCGTGATGCGGACGCCCATCGACGTCGGGACGACCAGGGACCACTTCGCGTTCTCGCGGAGTTGCATTACTACCTCCAAGTTTGTCGACAAGTGCTCTCGATCCTAGGGAGCATCCGTCTCTTGTGCCGGAAGTTGCCGCAGCGGGTCAACGCGCACAGCCGTCCACCACCCCACCGCGATCCCGACGAGGTCGGCGAGAGCGTCCAGCCACTCGCCGCCACGCGAGCCCACGAGCAGCGTGGCCTGCACGACCTCGCTGATCGGCACGTGGACCACCATCGGGACGACGGCCATCCACGCCTTCGGCAGCGCCTTGACCAGGGCCCAGGTCGGGACGGCGAACAGGATGACGTGGGCAAGCTTGTCCATCCCGGGGAACGACAGGGCTCCCGCATCCGGCGGGTCGGGGGTGTAGAGGCCCCAGAAGTGCAACCCGAGTGCGAGGACGACCAGGATCCAGGGCACGTGGGCCCTGGCCCTGGGATCCTCCGGTTCGCCGATCACGCCAGCTTCTCCAGCAGGATCTCCCGGACGCGTGCGGCGTCCGCCTTGCCCTTCATCGCCTTCATGACCTGGCCGATCAGCGCGCCCGCCGCCTGGACCTTGCCGTCGCGGATCTTCTGCGCGACGTCGGGGTTGGCTGCGATGACGTCGTCCACGGCGGCACCGAGGGCGCCGCCGTCCGAGACGACGGCGAGGCCGCGTGAGGCGACGACTTGGGCTGGATCGCCCTCGCCGGCGAGGACGCCGTCGAAGACCTGGCGGGCCAGCTTGTCATTCACGGTTCCGGCATCCACGAGCGCCTGGACGGCCGCCACCTGCGGGGGCGTGACGCGAAGGTCGGCGAGATCGACGCCGGCCTCGTTGGCCCGGCGAGCGAGCTCACCCAGCCACCACTTGCGGGCGGAGCCCGGCGAGGCCCCCGCCGCGACGGTCGCGTCGATCAGGTCGAGCGAGCCCTCGTTGCCGATCACGTCACGCATCTCGAGGTCGGTGAAGCCCCACGCCTCCTGCAGGCGTGTACGGCGCTGGGCCGGATCCTCGGGCAGGGTGGCGCGGAGTTCCTCGACCCAGGCCCGGCTCGGCGCCACGGGGACGAGGTCGGGCTCGGGGAAGTAGCGGTAGTCCTCGGCCTCCTCCTTGGAGCGGCCGGGCGAGGTCCAGCCCTCCTCGTGCCAGTGCCGGGTTTCCTGGTGGACCCGGCCGCCGGCCGCCAGGATCGCGCCCTGGCGCTGGATCTCGAAGCGCAGCGCGCCCTCGACGGAGCGCAGCGAGTTGAGGTTCTTGGTCTCGGTGCGGGTACCGAGCACGTCCGACCCCCGAGGCATGAGCGAGACGTTCGCGTCGCAGCGCATGTTGCCGGCCTCCATGCGTGCGTCGGACACACCCAGTGCGCGCATGAGCTCGCGCAGGTGCGCCATGTAGGCCCGCCCGACGGCCGGGGCGTGCTCCCCCAGCCCGCGGATGGGCTTGGTGACGATCTCCATCAGGGGCGTGCCTGCGCGGTTGTAGTCGACGAGGCTGTACTCGGCGCCGTGGATGCGCCCGGACGACCCGGCGTGCATGAGCTTGCCGGCGTCCTCCTCCATGTGGACGCGCTCGATCTCGATCCGGTACGTGCGGCCGTCGACCTCGAGGTCGAGGTGGCCCTCGAAGCAGATCGGCTCGTCGTACTGCGACGTCTGGAAGTTCTTGGTCATGTCCGGGTAGAAGTAGTTCTTCCGGGCGAACCGGCACCACTCGGCGACCTCGCAGTTCAGGGCCAGCCCGATGCGGATGGCCGACTCGACCGCCTTGCCGTTGACCACGGGCAGGGAGCCGGGCAGGCCCAGGCAGACCGGGCACGTGGTCGTGTTGGGCTCCCCGCCGGGGGTGTTGTCGCACCCGCAGAACATCTTCGACTTCGTGTTCAGCTCGACGTGGACCTCCATGCCCAGCGCCGGGTCGTACGCGGCCATGACCTCGTCGTAGTCCATCAGGTCGTCCATGTCAGGCCTCCTTCGTCCAGCGGTCGGCGATGCGATCAGTCAGGACGCCGCCGTCACGCTCGGCGTACAGCCGCTCGAGCGCCGCGCCGACCCGGTACACCCGGTCCTCGGCCAGCGGGGGCGCCATGACCTGCAACCCGACGGGCATGCCGTCGTCGGAGGACAGACCGCACGGGAACGACCCGGCCGTGTTGCCGGCCATGTTGGTCGGGATCGTGCACAGGTCCGACTTGTACATCGCCAACGGGTCGGAGAGCTTCTCACCGATGCGGAACGCGGTGAACGGCGTCGACGGGGAGACCAGGACGTCCACCTGCCCGAAGGCCGCGTCGAAGTCGCGGCTGATCAGGGTCCGGACCTTCTGGGCCGAGCCGTAGTAGGCGTCGTAGTAGCCGGAGCTCAGGGCGTACGTGCCGAGGATGATGCGGCGCTTGACCTCGTCGCCGAAGCCGGCGGCGCGTGTGACGGCCATGACCTCCTCGGTGCCGCGCGTGCCGTCGTCACCGACGCGCAGGCCGTAGCGCATGGCGTCGTAGCGGGCCAGGTTGGAGGACACCTCGGACGGCATGATCAGGTAGTACGCACCCAGTCCGTAGGAGAAGTGGGGGCAGGAGACCTCGACGATCTCGGCGCCGGCGCCGCGCAGCAGGTCCAGCGCCTCGCGGAAGGCCTGCTCGACGCCGGGCTCGTAGCCCTCCCCGCCGAGTTCGGTCACCACGCCGATGCGCAGGCCCTTGATGTCGCCCGATCGCGCGGCCTCCACGACGGCGGGCACGGGCGCGTCGATGGAGGTCGAGTCCATCGGGTCGTGGCCGCAGATGACCTCGTGCAGGAGCGCGGTGTCGAGGACGTTGCGGGCGCAGGGGCCCGGCTGGTCGAGGCTGGACGCCATCGCGATCACGCCGTACCGGGACGCGGAGCCGTAGGTGGGCTTGACGCCGACGGTGCCGGTGACGGAGGCGGGCTGCCGGATCGACCCGCCGGTGTCGGTGCCCAGGGCCAGCGGGGCCTGGAAGGACGCCAGCGCCGCGGCGGAGCCGCCACCCGATCCGCCGGGGATGCGGTCGAGGTCCCACGGGTTGCGGGTCGGACCGTACGCCGAGGTCTCGGTCGAGGAGCCCATGGCGAACTCGTCGAGGTTGGTCTTGCCCAACAGGACGAGGCCCGCGTCCAGCAGGCGCTGCACGATGGTGGCGCTGTACGGCGGGAGCCAGCCCTCGAGGATCTTCGAGGACGCCGTGGTCGGGACCCCCGCCTGGCAGAAGAGGTCCTTCACGGCCACGGGAACCCCCGCGAGCGGGCCGAGCTGCTCGCCGGCGTCCAGGCGGGCGTCGACGGCGGCGGCCTGGGCCAGCGCGCCCTTGGTGTCGACGTGGAGGAACGAGTTCACCTCGGCGTTCGTGCGCTCGATCTGGTCGAGGAACGCCTGCGTGACCTCGACGGCGGTCAGCTCGCGAGCGGCGATGCGGCGACCGAGGTCGGACGCCGTGGCGGTCAGGATGTCGCGGGTCACTGCTCCTCCCCCAGGATCCGGGGGACGCGGAAGCGCTCGTCCTCGACGGACGGGGCGCCGGCCAGGACCGCCTCGGGGGGCAGGCTGGGACGCACCTCGTCGGCACGGAACACGTTGGTCAGCGGCAGCGCGTGCGAGGTCGGCGGCACGTCGGCGCCCGCCACCTGCGAGACCGACGAGACGGCCTGCAGGATCACGTCGAGCTGGGGCGCGAGGCGCTCCAGCTCGTCAGGGGACAACTCGATGCGTGCCAGCTCAGCGAGCCGGGCGACGTCGTCGGTGGTCAGGGCCACGGTGCGACTCCTCGGGACGGGTCAGGGACCTGCCCATCCTAGGGGCCGCACCGTGGCGTCCGTCGGCCGGGTCAGCCGGCGAACTCGACCTCGAGGGTCTTCTCGACACCCGCCAGCGCCTTGCTGACCGGGCAGTTCTCCTTGGCGTCCTCGGCGAACGCCTGGAACTCCTCGGCGCTCAGGCCGGGGACGTCCGCCTTCACCTTGATGGTGGCACCGGTGACGCCGGTGCCGGGCACGAAGTCGACGCCGACCTCGGTGTCGAGGCTGGCCGGCGCGGTGCCGTTCTTGGCCAGGGTGTTGGACAGCGCCATCGAGTAGCAGGTCGCCAGGGCCGCGGCGATGAGCTCCTCGGGGTTGGTGGTGCCCGCCCCGGCCTCGGCGCGCTTGGCCCAGGCGACGTCGAAGGTGGCGACGCCGGAGGTGACGAGCTCAGTGGTGCCGGAACCCTCGAAGAGGGAGCCCTCCCAGTGGGTGCGGGCAGTGCTGGTGGTGGCCATGTCAGTTCCTTTCCTCGTTGTTTCAATCACGCTACAAGGTGCCCGACGCGGATCCCAGATCCTTGGGCGACGCGGACTCATCGGGTATCAAGTGGGGCATGTACCTGCTCCGCGTCGCCCTGCCCGACCGTCCGGGCTCCCTCGGAGCCGTGGCATCCGCCCTCGGGTCCGTCCACGCCGACATCAGCGCGGTGGAGATCGTCGAGAAGGGGGCCGGACGCGTCATCGACGACTTCATGCTGAACATTCCGGACGACGTGCGGCCCGACGCCCTGGTCACCGCGTGCACGCGTGTCCCCGACGTCGAGGTGCTGTGGGTGTCGTCCTACCCCGAGAACTGGGGCCTCCACTCGGACCTCGACCTGCTCGAAGCCATGGCGGAGGATCCCCATCACGCGGAGCACGTCCTGGCCGACTCAGCCCCCGCGACCTTCCATTGCGCCTGGGGCCTCGTGGTCGAGCGCGACGGCGGCGTGGTGCACCACCGCAGCGCGCTCGCCCCCCACGTGGCGACGATCCCCGACGGCGTGTTCGGTGACCTCAGCTCGGCCCATGTGGCCGAGCTCGACTCGGGCTGGCTGGACGGGTGGAGTGCCCACTCCGTCGCGGTCACCCCCTGCTGCCTCGACCACACGGTCGTGGTCGGACGCCCCGGTCCCGAGTTCCGGGCCTCCGAGCTGGCTCGGCTGCGCCATCTGGCCCTCATCGCCGGCGAGCACCTCGCGTCCGGCGTCGTCTGAGCTGCCTCGCCGGAGCACGGCGGGCTCGCTCAGTAACCGCGCAGGGCGAGGTAGGCGACGTAGCCGAAGGCGACGACGGCGATGAGAGCGACGGACGCCGCGGTGATGGTCCACCACCGCTGGTGGCGCTTCTGGCGCGTCGAGGGGACGCCGTCCAGGGGCCACTCCCCCACGCGCGGACGGACGCGCGGAGACGTGCCGCCGTTCAGGTCCAGGTCGGTGTTGAGTCCCTCCACGCCCGCCAGCCTACGCGAGGGGGTGGAACGACCCTCAGATGCGTGTGTCCACCTTGCCGCAGAACGCGTCCACCGGGCTGGTGGCGGTGAAGGCGTCCGCTCCGGCGGAGAGCTTGGCGACCAGCGCGTCCAGCGTGGCCGGTCTGTCGTCGTAGGTGTTGATGTAGACGGGCACCTGCGGGGCATCCACCAGGACGAACGGCGAGTTGACCGAGACGAACGCGCTCGGGATCTCGTGCACGTACCACGGGACGTCCGGCGTGCCCTTGGCCGGCGGCCACGACACCCGCTCGACGACCTGCATGGCTCCCGACACGTCCGCCACGGCGAGGATGAGGTCGTGGGCGGCCGTGATTTCGGCGATCGGACGCTTGGCGGAGTACATCCTCATCACGGCGCCCATGCGTTCGGCCTGCGGTAGCTCCATGATCTGGTCGATCATGGACTCGTAGATCGTGACCTCGTGGCCGGCCGCCCGCAGGCGGTCGGCGATGGCGTCCCACGCCTTCGCCGCGCCCATGCCCGAGAACGCGCCGGCGAGCGCGCTGGGGAACCCCTTGGTCGGGATGATCAGCACGCGCGGGTAGCGCTCGGGCGTGATGGGCAGGATGTCGGGCTGGGTGTTCTTCACCAGGGTGATGCCCGCCTCGGACGCCTGGCGCAGCAGGTCGGTGTTCTCGGGGAGCCCGACGACCTCGAGCGCCTCGGGGCCGGGGACGATCTCCTCGCCAGCCTTGGTGTGGAGACCCAGCGACGCCTTGAGGCCGAGGATGCGCGTCAGCGCCTCGGTCAGCCGCTCCTCGGTGATGACGCCGTTGCGGTAGCCCTCCATCATCCAGCGCAGGTCCTCCTCGGGGTCGTTGAAGAAGAGGAACATGTCGCAGCCCGCCGCGATCGCGCGGGGCACGTAGTCACGCCGGGCCATGCGCCCGGTCAGGCCCACCATGTGGGAGGCGTCCGTCAGGGTCACGCCGTTGAAGCCCAGCTCGTCCCGCAACAGCTGCGTGGTGATCTCGTACGACAGCGACGCCGGCATGAGGTCGGCGACCTGGGTGTCGGGCGAGAAGTGCTTCTGGTACTCCGGCAGCATGATGTGGCCGACCATGATCGACTGCAGGCCGGCATCGATGAGCTCGCGGTAGACATGGCCGAAGGTCGCGTCCCACTGCTCCACCGTCATGTCGTTGACGGCCGAGGACAGGTGGTGGTCGCGCTCGTCCACGCCGTCGCCGGGAAAGTGCTTGGCCGCGCACGCCACACCGTGTTCCCGCGCCCCGGCCACATACGCCTTGCCGTACTCGGCGACCAGCTCGGGGTCGTTGCCGAAGCAGCGCTTGCTGACGATCGGGTTGCGCCAGTTGTGGAGGATGTCGACCACCGGGGCGAAACTCCAGTTGCAGCCGGCCGCCGCCGACTCGAGCCCCGAGACGCGGCCCAGTTCGTGACCCCAGCGTGGATCGTGCACGGCGCCGAGCTTGACCGCGTCGGAGACGAACGTGCCGTCGGCGAACGCACCGTTCGCCCCGGACTCCGCGTTGACGGCGATCAGCAGGGGGATCTTCGCGTTCGTCTGCAGGATCCGGTTCTGCTCCTGCACCTCCGCGGCCCGGCCACCGTTGTACCGGAAGCCCCCGAACCGGTACCGGGTGACGATGTCGGCGAGGTAGTCGGGGTCGCGGTTGTCGCCCATCATGATGTACAACTGGGCGATCTTCTCCTCGTCGCTCATCGCGGCGATCGTGTGGTTCACCCACGCGATCGCCGACTCGTCGAGGTGGTAGGGGGCCGCTGACAGATCCACCATGACGCACTCCTCAGGGCTGCGGTGATCGACAGCCTCGGGACGCCCCGCTCCGACCGCTGGACATTGCTGAACATCCCGCGCGAGATCGGGCGAGAGTCCCTCCGTGCAGCCCGAAGGGAGGGATACTGAGGGATGGACGCGATGGACATGGTGAACGAATCGTCGGTCAATCCCCCGATCGTCGTCGGCGTCGACGGATCGGCGACGGGGGACGCGGCCCTCCGCTGGGCGGCACGCCTCGCGAAGAGCTTGGACTGCTCGCTGTGTGCGGTGTTGGTCTGGCAGGACGTCTCGGCGGGAACCTCAGAGGTGGTGATCCCGCCCGTGGACTGGCAGGCGCTGGGTGAACGCACCATGGAGGAGAGCCTCACGAGGGTGTTCGGCGACGATCGGCCGGCAGGGCTGACGACCAGCGTGGTCGAGGGACACCCGAGCCACGCCCTCGTCGAGGCCTCACGCGACGCGACGATGCTCGTCGTCGGAAGCCGCGGCCACGGGGGCTTCGTGGGTCTGCTGCTCGGCTCGGTGAGCGGCGCAGCCATCGCGCACGCCCACTGCCCCGTGCTCGTGGCCCGCTGAGTCGCCGACCCGCGCGCCCGCTCCCTTCCCCGGCCGCCCGCCTAGCCGAGTTCGGCCACCAGCGCGGCGCCGCGGTCCATCAACTCGTCAAAACGTCCGGCATCCAGGATCGGGACCCCGAGGGACTCCGCCTTGGCGTACTTCGACCCGGAGGACTCGCCGGCCACGAGCACCGACGTCTTTCTGGACACCGACCCCGACGCCTTGCCGCCGCGCGCCTCGATGGCCTCCTGCGCGGTCTCGCGGGTGTGGCCGGGAACCGCGCCGGTGACGACGACGGTCATCCCGGCCAACGTCTGCTCGACCGCCTCGCCAGCCCCCGCCCCGCCCGGCCCGTCGGTGCCCATCACCGCGCCGGCGGCCAGCCACTTCGCGACGATGGCGCGGTGCCAGTCGACCGCGAACCAGTCGGTGATGGACGCCGCGAGCGTGGGTCCGATGCCGTCGACGGCCGACAACTCCTCGACCGTGGCGTCCGCCAAAGCCCGCACGCTGGGGAAGGCCCTCGCCACGTCCGGGGCCACCCCCTTGCTCACGTGGCGGATGGACAGCGCGACCAGGAACTTCGCCCACGGGCGGGTCTTGGCCTCCTCCAGGTTGGCCAGCAGCTTGTGTGCGTTCGCGGTGAGGACGCGTTCCTTCGTCTTCGGGTCGGTGCGCGTGAAGAACGGCACCGTCAGGAGCTTGTCGGCGTCCAGGTCGAACAGGTCGCCCTCGTCGGTCAGCAGTCCGGCTGAGAGGAGGGCGTCCGCCGCCTTGGCGCCCAGCACCTCGATGTCGAGGGCGGCGCGGGAGGCGAGGAAGAACAGGCGCTCGCGCAGCTGCGCCGGGCAGGAGCGGGTGTTGGGGCAGCGCAGGTCCCTGTCGCCCTCGCGCATCTCGACCAGGGCGGTTCCGCAGCTGGGGCACGTGGTGGGCATGACCCACTCGGGCAGGCCCTCGGGGCGCAGCGGGAGCACCGGCCCGAGGATCTCGGGGATCACGTCACCGGCCTTGCGGAGGATGATCGTGTCGCCGGGACGGACGTCCTTGCGCTTCACCTCGTGGGCGTTGTGCAGCGTTGCCATCTCGACGGTCGAGCCGGCCACCAGCACGGGCTCCATGACGCCGTAGGGGGTCACGCGGCCGGTCCGTCCCGTGTTGACCTCGATGCGCAGGAGCTTGGTGTTGACCTCCTCGGGCGGGTACTTGAAGGCGATCGCCCACCGCGGCGCCCGCGAGGTGTACCCCAGCGCGGACTGACGGGCCCGCTCGTCGACCTTGAGGACGACCCCGTCCATCTCGTGCTCCAGGTCGTGGCGTCGCGCCGCCATCTCCTCGATGTACGCCAACGCCGACGCCAGGTCGGGCACGACGCGGGTGTGGGGGCTGGTGGGGAGCCCCCACGAGCGGAGGTGGACGTACGCGTCCGACAACCGCTCGATGTCGGGTCCGCTCGTGACGCCGAGGCCGTGGCTGAGGAAGCGTAGGTGACGGGACGCCGTGACGCGCGGATCCTTCTGACGCAGCGAGCCGGCGGCGGAGTTGCGCGGGTTGGCGAAGCGTGGGCGTCCGGCCTCGTCGAGGGAGTCGTTGAGCGCCGCGAAGTCCTCCGGCCGCATGAAGACCTCGCCCCGCACCTCGACCAGGTCGGGCGCGCCGGCGGCCAGGGTGAGCTGGATGTCACTGATCGTGCGGACGTTGGCCGTCACGTCCTCCCCGACCCGCCCGTCCCCACGGGTGGCGGCGCTCACCAGTCGCCGGTCGCGGTAGACGAGGTCGAGCGCGAGCCCATCGATCTTGACCTCGCACACGAGCGGTGTCTCGCCGCCCAACCGGGCGTACCACCGTTCGACCTCCTCGGTCGTGAAGGCGTTGTCGAGGCTCATCATCGGCTGGAGGTGCTCCACCGGCGCGAAGGTGGTCGACACCGCCCCGCCGACCTGCTGGGTCGGTGAGTCGGGCGTGACCAGTTCGGGGTGGGCCTCCTCCAGCGCGGTCAGTTCGACCATCAGGGCGTCGAAGGTCGCGTCGGTCAGGTCGGGAGCATCCAGGACGTAGTACTGGAATCGCGCGTCGTTGATCTGCTGCGCGAGCTCGGCGTGGCGGGTGCGAGGATCGGTCACGGTGAGAAAACTACTCGGTGGGACCGACGGTCACACCGGTGTGCGTCGCGTCACCGCTGGAGGTCGCCACTCACCCGCTCGGCGGTGGTCACCAACGAGCGGAGCACCTTCGACACCTCGGATGCGCTCCAGCTCGCGAGGCCGCACGCCGGCGTCAGGACGACGCGATCGACGATCAGCGGACCGAGGTCGAGGGGGCGGAGGGCGCCGAGCACCTTGCGGGTCAGCGCGTCCGCCCCGATCGCCACCCCGGACGCCGTGGGCGCGGCACCCAGCCACAGGTCCCGGCCGTCCTCCAGCAGCGGACCCAGCGCGTCCCAGTCGGCGCGTGTCATCAGGTCCTGATCGAGGGACACTCCCGCGAAGCCGGCACCGTGGCGTCCGATCGCCAGGTCGACGTCGAGGCCGGGCGCGCAGCAGTGCAGGACGTGTCCGCCCACCTCGCGCAACACCTCGACGGCTTCGGGGCGGTCCACCGAGCGGTGCCGGAAGTAGCCGCCCTCGGTGGGCACCGAGCCGGCCAGGACGGACGGCAGGCCCGGCTCGTCCACCTGCAGCAGGACCTCGACGCCGGGCAGGCGACGCTCGATGTCGGCCACCAGGTCGTGGACGCCGGACGCCAACGACTGCGCGAGGTCGCGGCGCGCACCGCGGTCGCCCAGCACGCGGCCGCCGAGCGGACGGAACGTGGCGGCGGCGAGCGTCCAGGGCCCGGCGACCGAGACCTTCAGCGGCCCGGTGAGTCCCTGGGCGTTCTCCTCCAGCACGTCGAGGTCGTCGCGCAGGGCGGCCCGGGCGCGACGCTGGTCGATCCCCGGGACGGGCGCGAGCCTCCACTCCCCCGCGCTGAGCTCGGCGCCGATTCCCTCCAGCAGTCCGAGGGCCCGCCCGATCATCGCGGCCCACGGGCCGCGCGCCGGGAACTCGGGCAGCCACGGCATCGACGTCGCCTCCAGGGCCAACCGGACGCCCGCCCCCAGGTCGGTGCCGGGCAGGGAGCCGAGCGCTGAAGTCCTCATCACGGCGTCGAACCTACCCTGCGCCCGGATCGGAGGGTCGGGTCGCCCGCGGCAGCGATCCCGCGGCGGGGATCACCGACGCAGCATCCTCACGCACGACACCAGCGCCTAGGGTGGGGACAAGACCACGGCACAGGAGGAAGATCATGGGTTACGCACTCAGCACTGTCGTTCACGGCGACTTCGCCGATGTCCTGGATCGCACCAAGAAGGCGCTCGCGGAGCAGGGCTTCGGGGTCCTGACCGAGATCGACATGGCCGCCACCCTGAAGAAGAAGTTGGACGTCGACGTCCCCGCCCAGGTCATCCTCGGTGCCTGCAACCCACCCAGCGCCTACGAGGCCCTGCAGGCGGAGCCGTCGATCGGGCTGCTGTTGCCCTGCAACGTCGTCGTCCGCGCGACCGGCGAGGGCATGACCACCGTGGAGGCGATCGACCCCGACACCATGCACGAGCTGACCGGCAACGACGGGATGAAGCCGGTCGCCGAGCGGATCAGGGGCATGCTGCAGGGCACCCTGGACAGCCTGAGCGCCTGACCACGGCTCGTCCGGCGTCCGGCTGTGCGCCTCCGTCCCCACCTCGTCGTCGAGCATGACCGTGTCCTCGCCGAGCGGAACCCGCTCGCGGACGAGGACGTGCACTTCTCGCGGGACATGGTCACTGCCGTCCTCGAGGACCTCACCCGCCCCGGCGACCGTGTCCTGGATCCCTTCGCCGGCTTCGGGACGACGCTGCAGGTCGCCGAGGCCCTGGGGAGGCACGCCGTGGGGGTCGAACTCCTGCCGGAGCGCTGCAGGATCGCTGCCGCGGCCGCGCCGGCGTCCGTCGTGGTGCAGGGCGAGGCAAGAAGGCTGACCTCCCTGGTCGAGGGGCCGTTCGACCTCGTCCTGACCTCGCCGCCCTACATGGCGACGGACGACGGCCCCGAGGACCCCCTGTCCGGCTACACCGGCACGACGTCCTACGAGCGCTACCTGCGCGAGCTCCGGGGGATTCTGTCCCAGTGCCTGGACCTCCTCAGCCCGCAGGGACACCTGGTGGTCAACGTGGCCAACATCGACAGCGGGTCGACCTTCACCCCGCTGGCCCGGGACGTTGCAGTGCTGCTCGGTGAGGTGGGTCACCTGACCCAGGACGTCGTCGTGTCCTGGGACCGCCTGTGGCACGACCTGGCCGACGACCACCTGCTGGTCGCCCGCCCGCACGAGGGCTCGCCGCACGCGTCGTCCCGGTAACGTGAGGCAGCAACGGGACGCGGTGTTCCCGCCACACCGAGAGCGGGGGGACATGAACGAGCGCAGCACGTACTTGCTGGTGGACGGGGAGAACATCGACGCCACCCTGGGCAACTCCATCCTGCAGCGGCGTCCGGCCCCCAATGAGCGGCCACGCTGGGAACGGCCCCTCCAGCACCTCCGCAACGAGTGGGGCCAGCCCGTCACCGGCCTGTTCTTCCTGGCCGCCAGCGACGGCGACCTCCCCCTGCCGTTCATCCAGGCGCTCACCGCGATCGGGTACCGCATCATCCCGCTGTCGGGGACTCCCGACCAGAAGGTCGTCGACATCGCCATCCAGAGGACGTTGGTCGCGTTGCGCAACCGGGAGGCCGACGTCGTCCTCGCCTCGCACGATCGCGACTTCCTCGTCGACTTGGAGGCCCTGATCGACGGGCGTCGCGTCGGCCTGATCGGCTTCGAGGAGTTCATGAGCGGCGGCCTGCGAGACCTGCGGGCACGTGGCGTCCAGTTCTTCGACCTCGAGGCCCACATCGGCGCGTTCAACGAGCGGCTGCCCCGCCTGCGGATCATCCCGATCGACGAGTTCGACCCGGCCGACTACCTCTGATCAGGAGGCGGCGGAGATCGTCGCCGACCCGACCACGAGGTCGCCGTCGTACAGAACGGCAGCCTGGCCGGGCGCGATGCCGAAGGCGGCCTCGTCCAACGCGATCCGGACGCCGTGGGCGTCCGCCCCGATCGTGGCCGGCAGGGGCGCCCCATGGGCACGCACCTGGACCACACCTCGCCACTCGCCGAAGCGCGGTGACGCGACCGCCCAGGTCGGCCGGATGCCCTCGATCCGCGAGACGGCCAGCGCCTCGTGGGGTCCGACGGTCAGCGTGTTCGTGACCGGTGAGATGTCGAGCACGTAGCGCGGCTGCCCGTCCGCCGAGGGCACGCCCAACCGGAGTCCCTTGCGCTGCCCCACCGTGAACTGGTGGTGACCCGAGTGCGTGCCGACGACCGTGCCGGTGGTGTCCACGATCGTGCCCTCCCGCTCTCCGAGCGCGCGGTTGAGGAAGCCTGCAGTGTCGCCGTCGGCGATGAAGCAGATGTCGTGGGAGTCCGGCTTGGCGGCCACGCGCAGCCCGAGAGTCGCGGCCTCGGCGCGGACGTCCGCCTTGACGGACCCGTACAGGGGGAAGAGCGAACGCCGCAGTTGCGCCTGCGTCAAGACCCCCAGCACGTAGCTCTGGTCCTTGGCCTCGTCGGCGGCCCGGTACAGCGAGGCCTCGTCGCCGTCGAACTCCAGGCGTGCGTAGTGGCCCGTCGCGACCGCGTCGAAGCCCAACGCCACGCCGCGTTCGAGGACCGCGGCGAACTTGATCTTCTCGTTGCACCGCAGGCACGGGTTGGGCGTCCGGCCGGCCGCGTACTCGGCCACGAAGTCCTCCACGACGTCGGCATGGAAGCGATCGGAGAAGTCCCACACGTAGAACGGGATGCCCAGAACGTCCGCGACGCGGCGCGCGTCGTGGGAGTCCTCCAATGAGCAGCAGCCGCGCGAACCCGACCGGTACAGCTCGGGGTTCCGGTTGAGGGCCAGGTGGACCCCCGTCACGTCGTGGCCCTCCGCAACCAGGCGCGCGGCGGCGACGGAGGAGTCCACTCCCCCCGACATCGCCACGAGCACCTTCACGTCGGGCGAGTCTACGCGGGCAACACCCCGCGGGCCCGCGCGACCGCATCCGGCCACGCGGCCAGCAGGGCGCCGACGTCGGCGTCCGTGGTGGTGTGGCCGAGCGAGAACCGGACGGACGACACCGCGGCCGCCTCCCCCAGCCCCATGGCGAGCACGACCTCGCTGGGTTGGTGGACGCCCGCCGTGCAGGCCGACCCGGTGGAACAGTCGATGCCGACGGCGTCCAGCAGCAGCAGGACGTCGTCGGCACGGGCTCCGTCCACCGTGACGTGGCAGATCGCGGGGCTCGTGTGGTCCCCGCCGTTGACGCGGACGTCCGACACCGCGGTCAGGCCGGCGGCCAGGCGCCGGCGCAGTGCGTCCAGCCGGCGCGACTCGGACGCCAACGCACCCACGGACGCCGCAGCGGCCGCGGCGAACCCGGTCGCGAGGGCCACCGGCACGGTGCCCGAGCGGAGGCGTCGTTCCTGCCCGCCGCCGTGGCTGACGACGGCCAGCGGGGCGTCGCGTCGCACGACGAGGGCGCCCACGCCGACAGGCCCGCCGAGCTTGTGGGCGGACAGGCTCAGCGCGTCCAGACCGGACTGGGCGAAGGAGCAGCGCACGTGTCCGAGCGCCTGCACGGCGTCGCTGTGGGCTCGGACGCCCGCCCGCCGGCACTGCTCCACGAGGTCGGCGATGCGCTGGATCGTGCCGGTCTCGTTGTTCACCCACATCACCGAGGCCCACCCCACCTGGTGCGAGATCTCGGCCAGCGCCTCGGGCTGCAGCAGCCCGTCGGCATCCACGGGCAGCCGGATCCCGCGCTCACCCAGGGCTCGGACGGCGTGCGAGACCGCGGGGTGCTCGACGGCGGACGCCGCCACCAAGGGTCGCCCGTGCTCGGCGCCCCACAGGGCCGCCCCGGCGATGACGATGTGGTCGGCCTCGGTGCCGCCGCTGGTGAACACCACTTCGGTGGGGTGGGCATCCACGGCGTCGGCCAGTTGTTCACGGGCGTCCTCGAGCAGGGCGCGCGCATGGCGTCCACTGCCGTGCAGCGAGCTGGGATTGCCGATCGCTTCCCAAGCAGCGAGCATCGCTGTTCTGGCCTCGGCACGGAGAGGGCTCGAGGCCGCGTGGTCGAGGTAGTGGCGTGGCACGGGTCACCTCCTGATCCACGGAAGTCTAGTGGGGGGCGAATGGACCGCCCTGTTGGGATGCGGCAGAATGGATTGTCCGGCCTTCGCAGGGGCCGACTTCCCGGCCCACCCGGATTCGCCTCGTCGAAAGGGATTTCGTGCGTCTGACGCTGCCCAGTCCGGTGTACTCCTCGGTGCTCGGAGCCCGTGTCGTCGCCGGCGGCACGCGCTTCGCACTGTGGGCCCCGCGCGCGACGCGGGTCGAGTTGGCGTTGGTCGACACCGACCGTCGACAGACCAACCACGACCTCACCCTCACCGACGGAGGCGTCTGGGAGGTCTTCGTCGCCGGGGTCGGCGCGGGCCAGCGGTACGGCTACCGCGTCCACGGCCCGTGGAGCCCGAAGACCGGTGAGCGGTTCAACGCCTCCAAGCTGCTCGTGGATCCGTACGCACGCGCGATCACCGGGGGCGTCGACTATGCCGGTCCGATCAGCGACCACACCCCCGAGTCGAACTACCTCCCGGATCCGCGGGACTCGTTCGCCTCGGTCCCCCTGAGCGTCGTGGTGGCCGACACCCCGCCCCCGCGCCCGCTCGCCGAGCCGCTCGGCGCCGAGGACCTCGTGGTCTACGAGACGCACATCAAGGGCTACACGCAGCTCCACCCGGCGGTCCCGGAGCACCTGCGCGGCACCTACGCGGGCATGGCCTACCCGGCGGTCATCCAACACCTCAAGCACCTGGGTGTGAACGCGGTGGAGTTCCTGCCGCTCCACCACTTCGTGTCGGAGCCGTTCGCCATCGGCAAGGGCCTGGTCAACTACTGGGGCTACAACACGTTGGGCTTCTTCGCCCCGCACGCCCCCTACTCGAGCTCAGGCACGCTCGGCGAACAGGTCGACGAGTTCAAGGAGATGGTCTCGGCGCTGCACGACGCGGGCATCGCGGTCATCCTCGACGTGGTCTACAACCACACGGCCGAGGGCGGCCACGAGGGCCCGACGCTGAGCTTCCGCGGCATCGACCACGCCGGTTACTACCGCCTCACCTCCGACATGCGCAACGACTACGACGTGTCCGGCACGGGCAACGCCGTGGACACGTCGGTCGAGGGCGTCCTCGACCTCGTCCTCGACTCGCTGCGGTACTGGGTCACCGAGATGGGCGTGGACGGCTTCCGCTTCGACCTGTGCACCACGCTGATCCGTGACGAGGAGCACCACGTCCGCCAGGACCACCCCTTCAAGCGGGCCATCGCCGAGGACCCGGTCCTCTCGAAGGCGATCCTGATCGCCGAGCCGTGGGACCTCGGCCCGTACGGCTACCAGGTCGGCCGCTGGGGCCAGGGTTGGAGCGAGTGGAACGACCGTTTCCGCGGCTTCACCCGCGACTTCTGGCGCGGCGCCGTCCAGGGTGTCGAGGAGCTCGCCACCCGGCTAGCCGGCTCGGCCGACATCTTCGACCACGACGGGCGCCCGGTCACCAGCTCGGTGAACTTCGTCACCGCCCACGACGGCTTCACCCTGAGGGACGTGGTCACCTACGACCTCAAGCACAACGAGGCCAATGGTGAACGCAACCGCGACGGTGCCGACGACAACCGATCCTGGAACCACGGCTATGAGGGCGAGACCGACGACGAGGCCATCAACGCCGCCCGCCGCCGCACGATGCGCAACATGATGGCGACGCTGCTGCTCTCGACCGGAACCCCCATGGTGGTCGCCGGCGACGAGATGGGGCGCACCCAGCAGGGCAACAACAACGCGTACTGCCAGGACATGCCGCTGTCCTGGGTGCACTGGACCGAGCGCGACGAGTGGCAGGACCAGTTGGACCTGACCCGGACCCTGCTGGCCCTCCGCGCCCAGCACCCCGTGCTGCGCCCGCGCGCCTTCCGGTCACGTCAGGAGTGCATCGGTGACCACGGTGAGGGCCTCGGCCGAACCGAGTCCGCCTGGTTCAACGAGAACGGCACCGAGATGACGATCGCCAACTGGCACGATGTCGGACGCCGCAGCCTCGGCTTCTACGTCTCCGACCAGACCGAGGCGTTCTACATCTTCTTCCACGCGGGCGGCCACCCCCTCTCGATCACCCTGCCGGGCGAGCCGTGGTCGAGCGGATACCGCATCGCGGCCCACACCGGGACGCCCGGCGAGTTCCCCCAGCGCGCCTTCGTGCCGGGCCGTCAGCTCGAGATCCCCGGGCGAACGGTCGTGGTCATGAAGGCCACGGTGGTCCGGCGACGACGGGCGGCGGAACTCCGGCGCTGACGTCCCCCGTGCAGTAGCGTGGGCCGTGTGACGCAGCGCCATGTGACCCAGTCCCCGTCCACCGCCACGGCACGCCGGAAGGCCGGCTCCACCACGAAGCCGGCGCCCGTGCCGGTCGACCTGTCGCCGGCCAGGACCGTTGTCCGGGGCATCGGCCGCATCCCCGTGGTGAAGGTCTCCCCCGTCATTGAAGGGGGCGCCTACCCCGCCAAGGCGACCGTCGGCGAACTGGTCCCGATCCGGGCGAAGGTCTTCCGCGAGGGGCACGACGCCGTCAACGCGTCCGTGATCCTCACCGACCCGTCCGGTCGCAAGAGCCGCCACGACATGACCCCCGTGGAGCCCCGCGGCCTCGACCCGTGGGAGGTCTGGGTGCGCTTCGACACCGAGGGGGCGTGGACGTTCCGCGTCGAGGGGTGGTCCGACCCGTGGGGCACGTGGCTCCACAACGCCGAGGCGAAGCTGCCCGCCGGCGTCGACATCGAACTGCTGTGCCTCGAGGGTCGCGACCTCTTCGAGCGCACCGCGAAGGTCGCGGACGCCGCCGGCGACCCGATCGAGGCGTCCATCCTGCGTGCGACCGCCCAATTGCTCATCCCGCAGCGCCCGGCCGAGGACCTCCTCGACGTCGCCACCGGCTCCGGACTGGGCAAGGCCATGCGCAAGTACGGCCCCCGCGAGATGGTGTCCCCCACCGCCGACTTCCCGATCTTCGTCGACCGCAAGCAGGCGCTGTTCGCCAGCTGGTACGAGTTCTTCCCCCGGTCGGAGGGCGCGACGTACGACGAGAAAACGGACACGTGGACGTCCGGAACCTTCGACTCCAGCCACGCGCGCCTCGAGGCCGCGGCGGCCATGGGCTTCGACGTCATCTACTTCCCGCCGATCCACCCGATCGGCAGCGCCTTCAAGAAGGGCAAGAACAACAGCCTCGACGCCACCGACAAGGACCCCGGTTCCCCGTGGGCCGTCGGCTCGTCCGAAGGCGGCCACGACGCGATCCACCCCGAGCTGGGTGACTGGGCGTCCTTCGACCGCCTCGTCGCTCGCGCCAAGGAGCTCGGCGTCGAGATCGCGCTCGACTTCGCACTGCAGGCCAGCCCCGACCACCCGTGGGTCAAGGAGCACCCGGAGTGGTTCACCACGCGGCTGGACGGCACCATCGCCTACGCCGAGAACCCGCCGAAGAAGTACCAGGACATCTACCCGATCAACTTCGACAACGACCCCGAGGGCATCTACAACGAGGTCCTGCGCATCCTGCGCCTGTGGATGAGCCACGGCGTCCGAATCTTCCGGGTCGACAACCCGCACACCAAGCCGGTGCAGTTCTGGGGCTGGATCTTCGACCAGATCCGCGCGACCGATCCCGACGTCCTCTTCTTCGCCGAGGCGTTCACCAAGCCCGAGATGATGCACGCCCTGGGCAAGGTCGGCTTCCACACGAGCTACACGTACTTCACCTGGCGCGTCACGAAGTCCGAGATCATCGAGTACATGCAGGAGCTCTCGCGGGAGATGGATTCGTTCTACCGCCCGAACTTCTTCGTCAACACGCCCGACATCAATCCGTTCCACCTCCAGACGGGCAACCCGGCGATCTTCTCCATCCGCGCCGTCCTCGCGTCGATGCTGTCGCCGGCCTGGGGCGTCTACTCCGGCTTCGAACTGTTCGAGCACGAGCCCAACGCCCCCGGGCGCGAGGAGTACCTCGACTCGGAGAAGTACGAGTTCCGCCCGCGCGACTACGACGCGCAGCCGAACCTGAACATGCTCCTCGGCACCCTGAACTCGGTCCGCCGCCAGCACCCCGCCCTGCAGCAGCTGCGCCGGATCGACTTCCACACCACGCCGCACGACAAGATGCTCGCGTTCTCCAAGCGTGACGGAGACGACCGCGTCCTCGTCATCGTGTCGCTCGACCCGGACAACACGATCGAGTCCGAGGTGCACCTGGACATGACGAAGCTCGGGCTCAGCCAGGACGCGCCGCTGCACGTGCGGGACGAGCTCACCGGAGCGGAGTTCACCTGGGGCGCGCGCAACTTCGTCCGCCTGACACCGGCGCAGCCGGCCCACATCCTGGCCGTGCTCTGATCGATCCATCGTGACGAACTCCCTGGACGGCGCGTGGATGCGCCACTTGGAAACCGTTCGTTGGTTCGGGGGGAAGGGGGCCGGCGCACACCTGGTGCGCAGGGAGCCCCTGCCCGCGTACACGAGCGACGACGCCGCGCCGGCCGTCCGCAGCGAGGTGGCCGAACTCGCCTACCCGGACGGGCACACCGAGCACTACCACCTCCTGGTGGCCCACTACCCCATCGACGCCACCCCACCGGCAGGGGTGCTGGGCACCGACGAGGTTGACGGGCGAACCGTGCAGGTGCTCGACGCGACGACGGACCCGGACGCCTTGGCGGCCTTCGTGGCGGCCACCCAGCCCGCGTTCACCGGCCTCCCGGTGAAGGTCTGGCCCGGCGAGCAGTCCAACACCACGCTGACCTTGGGCACCACGGACCTGTACAAGTTGTTCCGCCGCATCGAACCGGGGCCGAACCTGGACGCCGAGGTCCTCCTCGCGCTCGGGGGCGGCACCGTCCCCGAGGTGCGCGGACGGCTGGTGGCGCCCTGGCCCGAGGGCATCACGACCGACCTCGGCATGGTGATCGAACGCGTCGCGAACGTCACCGACGGCTGGGAACTGGCCACGGCGGCCTGCGTCGCGGGCGAGGACTTCACCGGGCGTGCCCGCGACCTGGGGGTCGCGCTCCGCGACGTCCACGCACGGCTGGCCGACGCGTTCGGCACCGGGACGACGGCGGGCGATGCCGTGGCGGACGCCATGGGCGCCCGACTGGACGCGGCCGTGGCGTCCGCACCCGAGTTGGCCCCCCACGCGGACGCCCTGCGTGCCGCCTTCGGCGTCCTGCGCGGTCGCGAGCTGACGGTCCAGCGAGTCCACGGTGACTTCCACCTCGGGCAGACCCTGTGGAGCCGCTCACCCGGCTCCGGAATCGGCGGCTGGACCATCATCGACTTCGAGGGCGAGCCCGCGAAGACCGTCGCGGAGCGACGCGCCTTCGACTCGCCGTGGCGGGACGTCGCGGGCATGGTGCGCTCGTTCGACTACGTCCGCAGCGCGCACCCCGAGCCCGGTTCCGAAGGGGCCACGAAGTGGGCGGATGCGGCCCGAGAGGCCTTCCTGATTGGCTACTGTGGAACGGCCACGACGGACGACGTCCTGAGTGGGTACGTCATCGACAAGGCCGTGTACGAAGTGTTGTACGAACTGCGCAACCGTCCCGACTGGGTGGAGATCCCCCTGCGGGCCATCCGGGCGGTGACGCAGGGGAATCCTCCCCACGAGACCCTCACCGAGAAGGAGTAACGATGGCACACGATTCATTCGGCGGCTTGACCGGTTGGGATCTGGAGGGATTCCACAACGGTGGCGACACCGAGCTCTGGAAGCGCCTCGGTGCCCACGTCGTGACGATCCAGGACGACGAGCGCGGCCCGGTCACCGGCACCCGCTTCGCCGTGTGGGCACCCAATGCCCGTGAGGTCCGGATCAACGCCGACTTCAACTGGTGGACCGGGGACCAGATGCACCTCGTGCCCGGCTCGGGCGTGTGGGCCCTCTTCGTCGAGGGCGTCGGGGACGGGACCCTGTACAAGTACAACATCCTCGGCGGCGACGGCCAGTGGCGCGAGAAGGTCGACCCGATGGCGTTCTTCGCCGAGCAGGCGCCGGCCAACAGCTCGATCGTCTACACGTCCAAGATGGGCTGGGGCGACGACGAGTGGATGGCGGAGCGCGCGGACAAGAACATGCAGGTCGAACCGATGTCCATCTACGAGGTGCACCTCGGCAGCTGGCGCAAGGGCAAGACCTACCTCGAGCTCGCCGACGAGTTGGTGGAGTACGTGACCTGGCAGGGCTACACGCACGTGGAGTTCATGCCCGTCACCGAGCACCCCTTCCAGCCGAGCTGGGGATACCAGGTGACCAACTACTTCGCACCGCAGAGTCGCCTGGGCAAGCCCGACGAGTTCCGCTACCTCGTGGACCGCCTCCACCAGGCGGGAATCGGCGTCATCCTCGACTGGGTGCCCGGCCACTTCCCGAAGGACGAGTGGGCGCTCGGCCGCTTCGACGGCACCGCGCTCTACGAGCACTCCGACCCCCGCCAGGGCGAGCACACCGAGTGGGGCACGTACATCTTCAACTACGGCCGCAACGAGGTGAAGAGCTTCCTGGTCTCCAACGCCCTGTACTGGGTGCAGGAGTTCCACATCGACGCCCTGCGCGTCGACGCCGTGGCGTCCATGCTCTACCTGGACTACAGCCGCGAGCCCGGTCAGTGGGTGCCCAACGAGTTCGGTGGCAACCACAACCTGGAGGCCATCGACTTCCTGCGCTACGTGAACCGTCACCTGTACGAGCGCGTCCCCGGCGTCACGCTGATCGCCGAGGAGTCGACGAGCTTCGGAGGCGTCACCCAGCCCACGAACCTGGGCGGCCTCGGCTTCGGGTTCAAGTGGAACATGGGCTGGATGAACGACACCCTGCGCTACCTCGCGCTGGAGCCGATCTACCGCCAGTGGCACCACCACGAGATGACGTTCGCGATGGTCTACCAGTACAGCGAGAACTTCATCCTGCCGATCTCCCATGACGAGGTGGTGCACGGCAAGGGCTCCATGATCAACAAGATCCCGCAGGACGCCTGGCGCCAGTTCGCCACCCTGCGCGCGTTCTACTCGTTCATGTGGGCCTTCCCGGGCAAGCAGTTGCTCTTCATGGGCCAGGAGTTCGGCCAGCGCAGCGAGTTCAACGAGGCCGTCAGCCTGGAGTGGTGGGTCTCGGACCTGTGGGGCCACCACGGCCTGCAGCGCATGATCAAGGACCTCAACGAGCTGTACAAGGAGCACCCGGCGTTCTGGAAGCTGGACAACGACCCGCACGGGTTCCAGTGGATCAACGCCGACGACGCGGGCCGGAACACCTACAGCTGGATCCGCCGGGACGCCGACGGCCAGCAGATCGCCGTGGTGGTGAACTTCAGCTCCGAACCCTGGTACGACTACGAGATCGGCCTGCCGAAGGCCGGCCGTTGGGGCGAGGTCTTCAACTCGGACGCGACCTTCTACGACGGCTCCGGCATCGGCAACTTCGGTGGTGTCGACGCCATCGAGGGCCAGTGGGGCGGTTACCCGGCCAGGGCGACGGTCCAGGTCCCGCCGCTCGGCGCGGTGTACTTCCGCTTCGACGGCGACGACGTGGACGAGCCCGCGGACACCGTGGAAGCAGCGGACGCCGTGGAAGCAGCGCCCGTGGCCGCCGCGTCCGCCGTGGCCGAACCGCGCCGGGCGGTCGAGGACGCGGAGGCGTCCGAGTAGGTGCGGCTGCACGTCGACCCCGAGTCCGGGATCCTCTCCTACGAGGGGGTCCCGGACCCGTCCGCGCTCCTGTCCGCGGCGTCCGAGGCGTTCGCCGGCGGATTGGCACGCGTCGAGGCACACGTGCCGATGTCGCCCGAGACGATTCAGGTCCGCCGTGCGTTCCACCGGGCCGGCTTCCACCGCGAGGGCATCCGGCGCGGCGAGGACGTGGGAGTCTTCTCCCTGCTCGTCACCGACACCGGGGACGACCAGTACACCTTCACCTCCGTGATGAACTCGGTCACGCCCCGCAAGCGGCTCATCGCCCACGCCGTCCTGACGGACGCCGCGGGTCGCGTCGCGCTGTGCCGGACGTCCTTCAAGGAGGACTGGGAGCTTCCCGGCGGCATCGTCGAACCGGGCGAGTCGCCGCGCGCCGGGTGCGAGCGGGAGATCGTCGAGGAGATGAACATCGCCATCACGCTCAATCGCGTGCTCGCCATCGACTGGCTGCGCCCCCACCTCGGCTGGGAGGACGCCACGGAAATGGTCTTCGGCGCTCCCGCGTTGACGGACGCCGAGGTGGCGGCCGTCCGCGCAGACGGGGAGGAGATCCTCGCCGTCCATTGGCTCCCCCCGGCCGAGGCCGAACGGCACCTGGCCCCGTTCGCCGTCGGCCGCCTGCGCGGAGCCCTGGCGGCCCTGGCCGACGGAAGGACGCGGTACCTGGAGGGCGGCTCCCCCGTCGCGTGATGGTGGGCGACCACTCGATCGGGGTTCGGTGACTCCGGCGAGCGTCCCGGGCCGCTGTCCCGTCGATCGAGTGGTCGCCCAGCATCACCGTGCGAGACGCCGCGGCCGCGGACGCCCTGTCTGCCAAGGTGGGCACCGTGAACGACCGCGATGCCCACGAGAGCTCCATCGATCCCGCGCTCCGCTCCGACGTGCGACGCGTCTCCACCCTGCTGGGCGAGAGCCTCGTCCGGCAGGGTGGCCAGCGGCTGCTCGACCTCGTCGAGCAGGTGCGCGTCCAGATCAAGGAGGCGCGCACCCAGTCGTCCCCTTACGCCGCGGCGTCCGCTCGCGAGACCCTCACCGGACTGGACCTCGACGAGGCCACGGCCCTGGTTCGGGCGTTCGCCACCTACTTCCAGCTCGCCAACACCGCCGAGCAGGTGCACCGGGTGCGCTCCATCGACGCCACCGAGGCCGACAGCGGTTGGCTCGAACGGGCCGTCGCCGCCATCGTCGCCGAGGGTGGATCCGCCCTCCTGGCGCGCACGATCGGTGCCACGGACCTGCGGCCCGTCTTCACCGCCCACCCGACCGAGGCGTCCCGTCGGTCGGTGCTGCTCAAGCTCAAGGACGTGGCCGACGTGCTCGCGGTCTCGACCCAGGAGGGGTCGCCGGGCCGCCGCCGGCAGGACACCGCTCTGGCGGAGACCATCGACCTGCTGTGGCAGACCGACGAACTGCGGCTCACCTCCCCCACCCCGGTCGACGAGGCCCGCAACGCGCTCTACTACCTGGACGCCCTGACCGCCGATGCGCTGCCCGCCGTCCTCCAGGACCTGACGGCCCTGTGCGTCGACCACGGCGTCGAGTTGGACGTCGCCGCCACCCTGGTCCGGTTCGGCTCGTGGATCGGGGGCGATCGGGACGGCAACCCCTTCGTCACACCCGAGGTGACCCGCGAGGTGCTGCAGTTGCAGCACGAGCACGCGATCACCCACGCGCTCGCGGCCGTGGACAGCCTCGCCATCGACCTGTCCGTCTCCACGCGGCACGCCGCCATCAGTGAGGCGCTCGCCGAGTCCCTGGGCACCGACCTCGACAACCTCCCGGGGCTGGACCGCCGCATCCTGGAGATCAACGCCGAGGAGCCCTACCGGCTGAAGCTGACCTGCGTCCGCGCCAAGCTGCTCAACACGCGCGCCCGCACCCGCTCCGGCTCGGCCCACGAGCCCGGACGGGACTACGCCGACGGCCCGGAGCTCCTCTCCGATCTCACCCTCGTCGCGGATTCGTTGGAGGCGCACCACGCCGAACTGGCCGCGCACGGGCGCGTCCGCCGCGCCATGCAGGCCGTGGCGGCGACCGGTCTCCACCTGGCCACCCTCGACGTGCGCGAGCACGCCGAGGCCCACCACGAGGCGCTCGGCGCGATCATCGACCACGTCGGCGAGCTCGCGGTCCCCTACGCGGACCTGTCCCGCCCCCAGCGCCGCAAGGTGTTGTCGGCCGAGCTGGCCGCCCGGCGTCCGCTCACGGGGCCGAACCCCCCGCTGACCGGGCGTGCCGCGAAGACCTTCGGCGTGTTCGGGACGATCCGGGAGGCGCAGGCGCGCTACGGCGCGGCGGTCATCGAGACGTACATCGTGTCGATGACCCAAGGCGTCGACGACATCCTCGCCGCCGCGATCCTCGCGCGCGAGGCCGGGCTGGTCGACCTGCACGGGGGGGCCGACGGAGCCGGCGCGCACGCGGACATCGGCTTCGTGGCCCTGCTGGAGACGGTCGCCGAGCTACGGGCGTCCGCCGAGATCATCGACGACCTGCTGGCGGATCGCTCGTTCCGGCGCCTGGTCGAACTCCGGGGCAACCGCCTCGAGGTGATGCTCGGGTACTCGGATTCCAACAAGCAGGCCGGCGTCCTGACCTCCCAGTGGGAGATCCACCAGGCCCAGCGCAAGCTCCGCGACGTCACCCGCCGCCACGGTGTCCAGTTGCGGTTGTTCCACGGACGCGGTGGGTCGGTCGGGCGCGGCGGCGGCCCCACCTACGACGCGATCCTCGCCCAGCCCTACGGCGTGCTGGACGGCACCATCAAGTTCACCGAGCAGGGTGAGGTGATTTCCGACAAGTACGCTCTACCGGCTCTGGCGCGCGACAACCTGGCCCTCGCGCTGGCCGCCGTGCTCGAGAGCACGGCCCTGCACACCTCGCCGCGCCAGTCGGAGGATGCGCTCGCACGCTGGGACGGCGTCCTGCAGTTCGCGTCCGATGCCGCCTTCGAGGCCTACCGTCGACTCGTCGACGACCCCGACCTGCCCGCGTACTTCCTCGCCAGCACACCGGTGGACCAGCTGGGTGCGCTCAAGATCGGGTCCCGCCCCTCGAAGCGGCCGGACTCCGGCGGCGGCATCGAGGGTCTGCGTGCGATCCCGTGGGTGTTCGGCTGGACGCAATCGCGGCAGATCGTCCCGGGCTGGTTCGGCGTGGGATCCGGGCTCAGGGCCGCCCGCGAAGCGGGGCACGAGGACGACCTCTCGGAGATGCTGCGCAGCTGGCACTTCTTCGCCGCCGTGGTGTCGAACGTGTCGATGACGCTGGCCAAGACCGACCTGGACGTCGCCGCCCACTACGTCGAGTCACTCGTGCCGTCGGAAGTGCGGCACGTCTTCGACACGATCCGGGCCGAGTTCGAACTCACGGTGGCGGAGCTCACCCGGCTCACCGGCGAGACGATGCTGCTCGAGAAGCAGCCCCGCCTGCAGCGGACGCTCGCCGTGCGGGACCAGTACCTCGACCCGATCAGCTACCTCCAGGTGGAGTTGCTCCGGCGCGTGCGGGAACTGGACGCGGCCGGCTCCGAAGTGCCCGACGTGCTCCAGCGCGCGCTGCTGGTCACCGTGAACGGCGTGGCAGCGGGTCTGCGCAACACGGGTTAGGACGCGGCTCCGGGGGCGGAAACCCTCAGAAGAGAGCGCTCATCAGGTCGCGACGTGCCTTGAGCACCGCGGGCTCCGTGTTGCCCGCGATCTCGAAGAGCTCGAGCAACCGGGTGCGGGCCCTCTCGCGCTCCGCGCCGTTGGTCAGGCGGACGACCTCGACCACACGTCCGAAGGCCGGCTCGAGGCGTCCGGAGGCGACCTCGAGGTCGGCCATCGCGAGTTGGGCGTCCACGTCAGCGGGGTCGGACGCCGCGGCAGCCTGCACCGCGGCGGCGTCCGTGCCCTGCAGGCGCACCATGAGGCTGGCCTGAGCCTTTCCGGCGGACGCCTCGGCGTCGGCCGGGTTGGCCTTGAGCAGCTTGTCGAACTCCTCCACGGCGGCGGCGAAGTCGCCCCGCTCGAGTGCGGCGTCCGCGGCCTCGAACCGGGGATCGGGGCCGGCCGCCCCGTCCGCGCCCTCGGGCACCACCGGCTGGGCCCTGCCCGACAGCCCGTTCTGGCGGGCCAGCGTCACCAACTGGTCGATGACGGCCTTCGCCCGTGCCTTCTCGGTCGTGCCCTGGAACATCGGCGCCAACTGGCCGGCGACCACGCCCACGACCATCGGAACAGCAGTCACCTGGAGCGCCTGGGCCACGGTCGGGGCCTCGTCGACGTTCACGCGCAGCAGCAGGTAGGAGCCGGCAGCCTCGTTCGCCAACGACTTCAGGTCGGCCGACAGCTGGGCCCCGCTCGGCGCCCGCGGCGACCAGAACTCCACGACCAGCGGGTGCTGCATGGACAGCGCGAGGTAGGACTCGAAGGACTGGTCCTCGACGTCCACCCACCACACCGCGCCGGCGGGCGCGGGCGGAGCGGGCTTGAGTGCGGACAGGTCGATGGCTCCACCACGGAACGGCACAGAAGTCATGGCCCCATTCTTCCACCGCGGCCCAATAGGTCAGAACGCGGCCCACTGGCGCCGCACCGCGGGCAAGATGGAGCCATGGCTCATCCTCGCGCTGGGCAGCTCGCGCTGCCGGAAGATCTCATCAATGTCGACGACGTCATCGCGGCGTACTACGACCTCGTTCCCGATCCGGCCAACCCGGACCAGATGGTCGTGTTCGGCACGTCCGGACACCGCGGCTCCTCGTTGAAGACGGCGTTCAACGAGGCCCACATCGCGGCGACCACCCAGGCGATCGTCGAGTACCGCGCGTCCCAGGGGATCACCGGGCCGCTGTTCATCGCCAAGGACACCCACGGGCTCTCCCTGCCGGCGTGGAAGACCGCGCTGGAGGTGCTCCACGCCAACGGCGTGGACGTCCGCGCCGAGCGTGAGGACGAGTACACCCCGACCCCGGCGCTGTCGCGCGCGATCATCGTGTACAACCGCGACAACGACGGCCCCCGCGCCGACGGCATCGTGGTCACCCCGTCCCACAATCCGCCCGCCGATGGAGGCTTCAAGTACAACCCGCCGCACGGCGGCCCGGCCGACTCGGACGCGACCAAGGTGATCGCCGCCCGCGCCAACGAGCTGATGGCCGACTGGAAGTCGATCAAGCGGACGCCCTACGAGCGGGCCGCCGCCGACATCAAGCGCCACGACTACCGGACGCCGTACTGCGAGGACCTGGTCAACATCATCAACTTGGAGGCCATCCGCGGCGCCGGCCTGAACATCGGGGCCGACCCGATGGGCGGTGCCTCCGTCCAGTACTGGGAGTACATCGCCGATTCGATGAACCTCGGGCTGTCGGTCATCAACCGCGTCGTCGATCCGGCGTGGCCCTTCATGACGCTCGACTGGGACGGCAAGATCCGCATGGACTGCTCCAGCCCGTACGCCATGGCGTCCCTGATCAACAACCGCGACAAGTTCGACCTGTCGACGGGCAACGACGCGGACGCCGACCGCCACGGCATCGTGACGCCGGACGCCGGCCTGATGAACCCGAACCACTACCTCGCGGTCGCGATCCAGTACCTGTTCAGCCATCGTGACGGCTGGAACCCCGAGGCCGGCATCGGCAAGACCCTCGTGTCCAGCTCGATGATCGACAACGTGGCGCGCAAGCTCGGCAAGAACCTCGTCGAGGTCCCGGTCGGCTTCAAGTGGTTCGTGCCCGGCCTGTCCGACGGCTCGATCGGCTTCGGCGGCGAGGAGTCGGCGGGGGCCTCGTTCCTCACGCTGGACGGCAAGACGTGGACGACCGACAAGGACGGCATCATCCTCGACCTGCTGGCCTCCGAGATCCTAGGAGTGACGGGCAAGACCCCGTCGCAGCACTACGCGGAGCTCGAGGCCGAGTTCGGCAAGACCGCCTACGCCCGCATCGACGCGCCGGCCAACCGGGAGCAGAAGGCCAAGCTGGGCAAGCTCTCCCCCGCCGACGTGGCGGCGACCGAGCTGGCCGGCGAGGCGATCGTGGCGAAGATGACGGAGGCGCCCGGCAACGGGGCCGCCGTCGGAGGCCTGAAGGTCGTCACCGAGAGTGCCTGGTTCGCTGCTCGCCCGTCCGGCACCGAGGACGTCTACAAGATCTACGCCGAGTCCTTCAAGGGTGCCGACCACCTGGCCCTGGTCCAGAAGGAGGCGAAGGAGGTCGTCGACTCCGTCCTCGGGTAGCCGTTGCGTCGAGGGCTCGGGTTCGGTGCGCCGAACCCGAGCCCTCGGCACACCCGACCCGAGCCCTCGGCGTTCAGACGCCGCCGTACTCGTCGATGGGTTCCATCCGGACGCGCAGGCCGGCACGCTGGATGACCCGTTGGATCGTCAGGTCGCGTCGCTCGATGTCGGGCACGAAGTTGATCTGCTTCAGCCCCTGGTCCTGCGCGGCGGATTCGAAGACGAAGTGCCCGTAGCCGAGCAGTTGCCCGAGGAACGTCTGCCGCACCGAGATGTCCAGGATGCGTGCGATCGGCATGGTCGCCATGTGCTGGTCGACGATCCCGTTCACCCGGAAGACACGCATGTTGGTGATCACGAAGCGGTCCATGAACTCCAGGTGGATGCGGTAGAACCCGTACGCGCCGAGGCCGAGACCCAGCACCAGACCGACCCACCACCCCACGCCGAGCCAGGGCATCGCCACGAAGCACAGCATTCCGCCCATCACGATCAGGACGGGAACCACGCGCGTCACCCAGTGACGCGTCACCTCGTCGACGATGAACTCGCCCTCGTCCACCAGCATCCGGCGCGACGCCTCGGGGGCGAGGAATCGCGACAGGCCGGGCACGTCAGCCTCGGGCCAGTGAGTCGAAGAATCGCCCGATCGAGTCGAAGGTGCCGATGATGACCTTCACGAATTCGGCGGCCGCCTCAGGCCGCGTGTAGAGGTAGAAGATCGCGAACATGACAATGAGGGCGAGCAGGATCGTGCGGATCCATTTTCCCATGGCGTCCTCCAGGGGGAAGTCTGGTCGAGCGTTACCCCAAGAGTGTGCCGTACCGAACCGGGTTGGGCTTGCACGCCGCGCCGCGACGACCCGTGACGACCGCTCCCCCGGGGTCCCGTTCTGGTGGGAGGATGGTCCCCATGGACAACTCCGACCTGTTTGTGTGCATCGACCACGTAGGCCTCGCCGTTCCGAACCTGGACGAGGCCATCAAGCTCCACACCGAGGTGTTCGGGTGGCGCGTGCTCCATCGCGAGACCAACGAGGAGCAGGGTGTCGAGGAGGCGATGCTCGGCACGGGTGACCAGCACGCCGAGAACGCCCAGATCCAACTGCTCGGCCCCTTGTCGGAGGACTCGACCATCGGCAAGTGGCTGGCGAAGAACGGTGGACGCGGCGGCATCCAGCAGTTGGCGTACCGCGTCAAGGACATCGACGCCGTCAGCGCGACCCTCCGCGAGCGCGGCGTGACGCTGCTCTACGACGAGCCGAAAATTGGCACGGGCGGCTCGCGCATCCAGTTCGCGCACCCCAAGAGCACCGGCGGTGTCCTGCTCGAGATCGTCGAGCCGGCTGCCGGGACGACCCACTGACCGAGCCCACGTCGGCACCCTCGAACCGACCCGCCGGCGGCGTACCGGCGGGTCGCTCGAACACCACGAAGACCTGCGGGGGCGAGGTAGCATCAGAGCGACTCCACACCCCGTCGGAGCCTGAGAGGATCAACAGCGGTGACCAACGAGCAAGAGCATGGGCTCGACCTGTTCGACCAGAACGCGAGCGCAGTGCGTGGGTTCCCCAACGCGATGCTCGGCTATGACAAGAAGGCCGTGGATGACTACATCCAGGACCTCGAACGTCAACTGTCCGTCGCGAAGCACCAGATGCGTGAGGTCCAGCGCGAGCTGACCGCGGCCAATCTGCGCGTGGACGACACCGACTTCAGCAAGCTCGGTGCCCACACCGCCAACCTGCTCAAGGTCGCCGAGGCCCAGGGCAGCGAGATCGTGCAGCGGGCCCAGTCGCGGGCACGTGCGATGCTCGCCGACGCCCAGGCCGAGGCCGATCGCACCCGGGCCGAGGCGGCCCAGACCGCCGAGGCCGCGCGTCAGGAAGGCCTCTCCTCTCTCAAGCTCCTGCGGGCCGACCTCGAGCGTCAGACCGCCGACGAGCTCGAGGCCGCTCGCGCCGAAGCCCAAGGACTCCGCGACGCCGCGGACAGCCACCACGCGAACGTGCTCGCCGACGCCGAGCAGCAGGCCAAGGCCCTGCTCGACCAGGCTCGTCGCGAGGCCGAGTCCCTGCGCGAGGCAGCGGCACGTGAGGTCGCGGACGCCCGTGCTGCCCAGGCCGCGGAGCGCGAGCAGCAACTCGCCGCGTTCCACGCGGAGCAGGCTGAGCTGACCGAGAGGATGACCAGCGCCACTGCGGAGGCCCGGGCGCGGTCGGAGGAAGTGATCGTGGCCCTCACCCAGGCCAGCGAGGATCTCCGCGGGCGTCAGCAGGCAGCCTACGCCGAGGCGGAGGAGATCAAGTCCCGGGCGATCGACGAGGCCGCCGGCATCGTCGCGCAGGCGAAGACGGAGGCCCACGCCAAGCTCACCCAGGCCGACACGCAGCTCGCGGCGCGCAACGACCAACTCAAGCGCGAGAACCGTCACCTGCGCCAGCGGAAGCAGTCTCTGCTCACCCAGTTGGCCCAGCTCTCCAGCTTCGCCAACGAGACGGCCAGCGAGTTTCCCGAGGACGAGTTGAGCGGCCCGATCCCCGACGCGTTCGAGGCCGAATCGATGGTCGACGAGCCGCAGGACTCCGCTGACAACACCCGCACCGAGCCCGCCGAGGGTCAGGACGGTCAGTGACGGAGGCCTCCCTCCCGGAGCGGCCCGAGGTGGCCCGGGACGCCGCGTCGGACACGGCGGCGTCCGACGCTCCGGTCGGGGGCGCCGCGAGCGGTCCCCCGACTGAGGCGGCCGGCCCCGCCGCGGCAGCACCCCGTTCGTGGTGGCGCCGCCTCCGCCAGCCGCTCCGACTGACGCCCGGGGATCCTGAGCGTGAGCTTGCGGTGGCGTCCCCGGAGTCCGCCCAGACCAGCCTGCTCTACCGCAGCCCCTTCCAGATCGGCTTCCTGCTGACCCTGGGGGGGCTCGTGGCGTTCGGCCTGCTCGGCGCGGTGGTGGCCCTGCAATCGGTGCTGATCCTCGTCGTCCTCTCACTGTTCCTGGCGCTGGGCCTCAACCCGCTGGTGGAGTCGCTGCACCGCGCGGGGGTCCCGCGCGGGTTGTCCGTCGCCATTGTGGCCCTGTCGCTGGTCGTCGTGATGGCCCTCGGCGCCTGGGCGGTGCTGCCGCTGCTGACCGACCAGGTGAACATCCTGATCCAGGACGCCCCCGGTTACCTGCAAGGCCTCCGCGAGAACGCGCAGGTGGCCGAGTTCGACCGTCAGTACGACGTCATCAACCGGGTCAGCCAGGTGCTGACGTCCGGCGCGTGGGTCGAGGGCCTGTTCGGTGGCCTCCTCGGCGCCGGTGCGGCGATCGCCAACGTCGTGTTCAGTGTCGTCGTCACCCTCGTCCTCACGCTGTGGTTCCTGGCCTCGCTGCCGTCCATCAAGGAAACCATCTACCAACTCGCCCCCGCCTCGCGCCGCCCGCGCGTGAAGTACCTCGCCGGCGAGATGTTCCGCCGCATCGGTGGCTACATGTCCGGCCTGTTCACCGTCGTCCTGCTGGCGTCGGGTTCGGCATTCGTGTTCCTCAACGTGGTGGGCCTGGGGTCGCTCTCACTGGCCCTCGCGGTGGTCGTGGCCATCTTCGCCTTCATCCCGCTCGTCGGCCCCACGATCTCGATGCTGATCGTGTCCCTGGTCGCCTTCTCCAACAACATCACCACCGGGATCGCCACCCTGGTGTTCTTCATCCTGTACCAGCAGGTCGACGCGTACTTCCTCCAACCCCGGATCTTCTCCAAGTCGGTCAACGTCCCGGGTCCGCTGATTGTGTTGGCCGCCCTGTCCGGCGGCATCCTTTTCGGCATTGCGGGCGCCCTGCTGGCGATCCCCACCGTCGCGTCGCTCCTGTTGCTGTACCGCGAGGTCGTCGTTCCGGCGCTGGATCGCGCCTAGGTGTACCGAGCCAAGAGGTTGGTGACAGCGCGTCGGTATTGACGTGAGGGAGGACCCCCGGGTGGGGTGTGGCTTGTCGAAGGTCACATCTCACACCCGGAGGTCCTCGTGTCCCACCGTAACGCCCGCCTCAACTTTCATGGCCGCAAGCTGCTGGTCGATCGGGTCCGATACCAGCACTGGCCGGTCGCCCATGCAGCGAAGGCGATGGGGATTTCACGTCAGTGTGCTCACCGCTGGCTGGCACGCTGGGACGCCGAGGGCGAGGCCGGTCTGCATGACCGGTCCAGCCGTCCTCACGCGTGCCCGACCGCGACACCAGCCACGGTGGAGGACCTGGTGGTGGCCGCCCGTCAGGAGCACCGACGCGGCCCTGACTGGATCGCGGCCGAACTCGGGCTCGCGCCGCGGACCGTGACCCGGATCCTGCACCGACGGGGCATGCCGCCCCTGACCTGCCTGGACCCGATGACCGGCCAGGTGATCCGCACCTCGAAGCAGACCGCGGTCCGCTACGAACGCGAACGTCCCGGCGAACTGGTGCACGTGGATGTCAAGAAGCTGGGCAAGATCCCCGACGGTGGCGGCTGGCGGGCCCACGGACGCTCCGACACCATCGTCGCCAAGAACAAGCGGCCCAAGATCGGCTACGACTACGTCCACTCGATGGTCGATGACCACTCCCGCCTGGCCTACAGCGAGATCCACGACGATGAACGCGTCGACACCTGCGCCGGCTTCCTGCTGCGAGCCGCGGCCTACTTCGCCACCCACGGCATCACCAGCATCGAGCGAGTGATGACCGACAACGCGTTCGCCTACCGACATGGTCGAGCGTTCATCGACGCGGTCGAGACCATTGGCGCGAAGCAGAAGTTCATCAAACCCCACTGCCCCTGGCAGAACGGCAAGGTCGAACGCTTCAACCGCACCCTGACCACCGAGTGGGCCTACCGCCACGTGTTCACCAGCAACCAGGCCCGCCGCGACGCCCTTGACCCCTGGCTGGAGACCTACAACACTCAAAGACGCCACAGCGCACTCGGAGGACTACCCCCGACCAGCCGCCTGTCATGAACGTCGTGGCCCAGTACACCTAG